>JAGBHJ010000145.1 GCA_017935525.1 Clostridia bacterium
GATACCGACAAGTACACAGGCTTTGCCTTTGGCTTGGGTCTTACAAGACTTGCTATGATGAGATACGGCGTTAAGGACATCAGAGACCTTAACAGCGGTAACTTAAAGACTTTGTCCCAGTTTGAAAATATTTAATGAGTAAGGAGGATGCACAATGTTAGTTTCAATGAATTGGATCAGAGAATTTGTCGATCTTGACGGCTTTGATATAGATAACCTTATACATCGCTTTACTCTTGCAACGGCAGAGGTGGAGGACGTTATCCACTACGGCGAGAATACAAAGGACGTTGTAATTGCAAAGATCGTTTCTGTGGAAAACCACCCCAACTCCAAAAAGCTCCACATCCTTAAGGTGGATGCAGGTGATAAGATATACGACTGCGTATGCGGCGCCCCCAACGTTTATGAGGGCAAGATAGTTGCATTTGCAAAGGAAGGCGGCATGGTAAACGGCACTGCCATCAACTGTGCAACTGTTGCAGGCTTTGAGAGCCACGGTATGTGCTGCTCCGAGGCAGAGCTGGGCATCAGCGACGACCACAGCGGCATTATGAATATTGACGGCGACTACAAGCTGGGCACGGATATCAAGGATATTTTCCCCATTGAGGATATCGTGTTTGACGTGGACAACAAGTCCCTCACAAACCGTCCCGACCTTTGGGGACACTACGGCATTGCAAGAGAGTTTGCAACGCTGACCCAGCGTCCTCTCAAGCCCTATGCTGTGCATGATTGCTCCGTTTATTCCGCATTGGCACCTGTTGAGCTTCAGGTAAAGGATAACGAGCTTGTTTACAGATATTCCAGCATCAAGGTGGAGAACATAACCGTTCACACAAGCCCCGTAGCAATGAGAATAAGACTCTACTACTGCGGTATGAGAGCGCTCAACCTGCTGGCTGACCTTACAAACTACATCATGCTGGAGCTTGGCCAGCCCATGCACGCATTTGACCTGAGAAAGGTTGACTGCATCGAGGTAAAGCGATTTGACGAGGACTTTGAGTTTGAAACTCTTGACGAGGCAAAGCGTCATATCGACACAAGCATGCTGATGATCTGCTCCAACGACAAGCCCGTTGCTGTTGCAGGCGTTATGGGTGGACTGGATTCTGCTATTGCTGATGACACAAGCTCACTGCTTTTGGAGTCCGCAACGTTTGACGGCGTAAGCATCAGAAAGACCTCCACAAAGCTGGGACTCAGAACTGACGCAAGCATGAGATACGAAAAGATGCTGGATCCCGAGATAACCGTTATGGCTATTGAAAGATTCTTAAAGATCCTTATGGATATTGACAGCGGCGCAAAGGTTATTTCCTCCTTGTCCGATGCATACGTTAACAAGTACGACGTTATCTCATTGAGCTTCGACAAGAAGTACGTTGACAGATACACGGGTATAGACATTTCCGAGGACAGAATAATGTCCACATTGACCTCTTTGGGCTTTGTGGTAAATAAGGATGGCGAAACGTTTAACGTTACCGTTCCTTCATGGAGAGCAACAAAGGACGTTACCATCACTGCGGACATTATTGAGGAGATCACGAGAATTTACGGCTATGACAATTTTGCCATAACAACAACTCTGTCACCCTTGTACCCTGTTTTGAAGGCGACCACAAAGACGGACGAAAATCAGATAAAGGATATCCTCGTTAAGAAGTACAACCTCCACGAGATCCACTCCTACATCTGGAACGACGCAAAGAAGCTGGCAGAAATGGGCATTGAGGTTGAGCCCAACGTTAAGCTGATCAACGCAATGGCGTCCGAAATGAGCGTGTTGAGAAATTCCATGATCCCCACACTCCTTACCTGCGTAAACGAGAACAAGAGCTATGCTCCCGACTTTGGTGTGTTTGAGGTGGCAAGAGTTATTGAGGGACTTAAGGCTGACGGTACTTGCAACGAAAGAAAGAAGCTGGGCATTGCGCTCTGCTCACATACAAAGACGGAGAAGACTCTCTATTTTGAATTGAGAAACATGATCTCAATGCTGGTGGACGACATCAAGCACGACGTTGTGGCGTTTGCAAACGTTGCTCCCACACACAAGTGGCAGCATCCCAAGAATACTGCAAGCATCACGGTTGACGGCGTTGAGCTGGGCTTTATGGCTGCTATCCACCCCGTAAACAACGAGCTTATCGACAAGAAGGCTGCGATCGTTTTTGCGGAGATCGATGTAGACCTGTTTGCTACCATAAAGAGCAAGGGTATCTCATACGACGAGCCCTCAAAGTACCCGTCAATCGACTTTGACCTTTCGTTTGTTATTACGGATGGCGTAAGGTATTCCGACATCGCATCTGCATGGGAAAACGAGCCCAGTCAGTACCTCAGCGGAGTATCCCTTATGGACGTTTATGACGACGGCGAAAGAAAGAGCATCAGCATCAGATTGCACTTTATGTCAAAGGAAAAGACCTTGCAGAGAACAGAGATACAGGCTTACGTTGAAAGAATAATCCAGGTTCTTGCCGCAAAGGGCATCAACCTGAAGCAGTAATCACATATATTGGAGGATAATAATATGCTTAAGAACATTTCTTCTATTTTGACACCGGATCTTCTTAAGATCCTTATGGAAATGGGCCATGGCGACGAAATCGTTATTGCGGACGGTAATTTCCCCGGCGCAAGCATTACTGCCCAGGCAGGTACAAAGCTTGTAAGATGTGACGGCCACGGCGTGCCTGAGATCCTGGAGGCTATCATGAAGCTTTTGCCCCTTGATCAGTACGTTGAGCAGCCTGTTGCGCTTATGCAGGTGGTGCCCGGTGACAACGTTCAGCCTACTATCTGGGCGGAGTATGAGAATATCATCAATAAGTACGAGCCCGACGGCATGAAAAACGGCTTTGATATGGTGGAGAGATTTGCATTCTATGACAGAGCAAAGAAGGCTTACGCAGTTGTAATGACGGGCGAAAGCGCAATTTATGCAAATATCATCCTCAAGAAGGGCGTTGTAAAGTAAATTCTATATTGTGCCCTCTTTTTCGGATATTACTTGGGAAAGAGGGCATACTTTTTGTAAAAGACAAGGTCGCTTACCACGTCGGATCGTATTGTCGCAGAAAAATAAAAATTCATTGTTTTTGAAAAAATATTCTCAAAAGCTATTGACTATTTGGCAGAATGTGGTATAATATAGTAGGCGACATTGGGATAGGATTTATATAAGCTCGGTGGGACGCAAATTGAAATTGCGGGACTAAAATGTCCCACATGGTGGAATATGGAAATAAAGCTGGAACTCCTTGAGGCAATAGCGCCCGAGGCTGCGGAAACGCTCAAGACAAGATACAGGATCCTGGAGTGCGTGATGTACAATCAGCCCGTTGGCAGGAGAGCCATTGCGGTGGATTGCAACCTCACGGAACGTCATGCGCGCACAGAAACGGACCTGTTGACTGCCCGTGGCTTTATAACATCAAACCAC
>JAGBHJ010000017.1 GCA_017935525.1 Clostridia bacterium
ATGTTGTGTGCCTCTGCGTAGTCGATCTCCTCGTCGCGGCTCTTAATATCCCACTCGCGCCAAGGTGCGATGATCTGCATATTGGGAGCAAAAGCCTTGATCGTCAGCTCAAAACGAACCTGATCGTTACCCTTACCCGTACAGCCGTGGCAGATAGCATCAGCGCCCTCAGCCTTTGCGATCTCAACGATCCTCTTTGCAATTACGGGGGCGGGCAAAAGACGTACCCAGCATATATTCCTCGTAAAGAGCGCCTGCCTTTACTGTGGGAATGATGTAGTCGTTAACAAATTCCTCTGTAAGGTCCTCAATATAGAGCTTTGAAGCGCCTGTCTTAAGCGCCTTCTCCTCCAAGCCCTCCAGCTCGTCAGCCTGTCCAACGTTACCGGAAACGGCAATAACCTCACAGTTGTTGTAGTTTTCCTTCAGCCACGGAATGATGATGGATGTGTCCAAGCCTCCGGAATAAGCCAATACAACCTTTTTGATGTCCTTCTTGTTCATAGTATATATCCTCCAAAAATTTATTTCAAAATTACATGCATAATTATACAACAAATACCGATTTTTGTCAATAGGGCGGCAACAATTTGAGCCAATTGGGTTTTTATTGCATTTCTCCCACAAAAACGTATTTCATCCGCCTTTGGGACGATATTTTTGTCCAAAATATTTTTATTTATTTTATATAAATATTTATGCAATAAATCACGGTTTTGCAGTTGATGCACCTCATATTTATTCACAGAGCTATTTACTGCAGCTCTCTGTAATACAAGCCGTTGGTGTGGGGTATGGGCAGATCCTGACCCTTGTCAAAGGCGGCAAGCACACCGCTTATCTCCTTGTCGCTTTCTATTGTAAAATACAGCGTTGCAAAGTCTACTCCGCCAAGCTTTTTGTCCCCAACATAGAGTGGTACGCTGTTCAAAAGCTCCGTATATTTTTTATCCCTGCACACAAGCTCAAACTTAACGCCCTTGCCGTCCGTAAGGAAAGGTCTGCCGTTGCATCCGCCGCAGCCCTTGTCACCCTTTGCAGGACAGCACCTCAGCTTCATCAGCGGCAGATAGCCCCATGCAATGATGCCCCTCGGCATCTCACCGCCAAGGGCTTTTACCCTGTTCATGCCTGTTTCAAAGGATACGGTAATATCCTCCACGCCCATGGCAGAATATTCCTCCATTGCAACGGAATTTGTAACGTTGAGCCACACGTCGCCATGCAAAGTCATCCCCACAGCCCTTGCCGCAGGTATTACTCCCACGTTGGGGCAGGTAACGTGCTCCACGCTCAGCGCCTTCAGCTCAATGAGCTTTGCCTCCAACGCCACAGCGTCACTCTCCCACAGTATGGGAGGGATCTCCGCAACAAGCCTTGCTCTGTATCTTTTTGCCATGTCGGGGTTTTTTAACACCTTATCCATGGGTATTATCAGCTTGTCGAAATCATTGTAGCCGCTTTTTGCCACAAAGTCAAAATTCTCAAATCGCAGTCTCTTTTTAGGCTTATCCTCGGGCGTATACTTTGTGATTACGACTTCAGCATCCTTGTACTCGTGCGCCGACGGACGTCGCTGTGCCATCAGATCCTCCAATGCCTCACGACGTAACGCATTCAACACGCCACCGGGCACAGAAAGTCCCTCGTCAAAGCCCACTCTTATGCCTTCAACGTAAAAAGGTGTTCCGCCGGTCTTTGACATTGCCTTTGCCACGTCATCGTACCCTGTGGGGCGATTTATTGCCTCCTGCGGAGCCTCGCCCGTCACCGTGGCAAAATGCTCACCGTCATTTACTGCCACCTCCACGGGCTTTCCACGCCTGATCGAAGCCTCAACGCCTATGGGCACGCTCTGCCTCTCTGCTCTGTAAAGAGCTGCCAGCTCGCCGAAAACGCTTCTTGAGGTATTTGCATCCTCCTTTGTTCTGACGCCGTACATAGACGTGTTTCTCTTGCCGTAAAAATAGCCCGTTGTAAAGCCGTCCCTGGAGAAAACGTCCTCCAGCACCTTCATATCGGGCTTTTTGCCGTCAAGCGCCGCCCTTACGGCAGTAACCGCCGCGGCAACGTATTCGGGGCGCTTCATCCTGCCCTCTATCTTAAAGGAGGACACTCCCGCATCCACTAATTTATTTATCTCGTTGACGTAGGACATATCCTTAAGCGATATTGCGTACCCCCTGCCGTGAGAATTCTTAAAGTCCATTCTGCAGGGCTGGGCACAGCAGCCTCTGTTGCCGCTTCTGCCGCCAATCATTCCCGAAAGATAGCATGCACCCGAAACGCAGGTACACAGCGCACCGTGGACAAATGTTTCAAGCTCTATATCAACACTTTGTCCTATGCTCCTTATCTCGTCATACGTCAGCTCTCTTGCCAGCACGGCTCTGGAAAAGCCCAGCTCCTTTGCCGCACTTGCTCCCAAGGAATTATGTATCGTCATCTGGGTAGATGCGTGCATAGCGATGTCGGGCACGCAATCCCTTACCAGCCTTGCAGTAGCCGTATCCTGGATTATAATTGCGTCCGCACCGCTTTTTGCCACGTATCTGATGTGCTTTTTCAGCTCGTCGAGCTCGTCGTCAAACACGAGAGTATTCAGCGTCACGTGGACGTTTACGCCCCTGACCTTGCAGTATTCCACCGCCTCGCAAAGCTCTGCCTCGCCAAAATTCTGCGCATTCTGCCTTGCATTAAAGCCGCTGGTACCCATGTACACCGCATCAGCGCCGCACCTTACCGCCGCCACAAGCTGTTCTCTGCCGCCAACGGGCGCCAGGATCTCCGCCTTTGTCATAATTCCCCCTGATCCTTTACGATGTCGTCACTCAATGACTCCAACCGTTCTATTTCTGCCTCAATATATTCCTGCTTTGACTTGTGGGCAATTGCTCGCTCCACCTCAAGCTGTGCATTCATCTCATCCGCTATCTGGCTGGGTGTCTTACAGGGCACCGCGCGCCTTCTCCGTCGGGCACCGCCGTTTTCAATCACGCTTTTATCCACAGCGCCCACCGCCACCAAAAGCGGAAGCACGTAGCTTGCATAAGCCACCCCTATGTCCTTTGGCGCTGTTATGGGGGCTTGGGACGCCTTTACCAGCCTGTACGCATCCGTAAGCCCACGGCGGGAAATACGCCTGTCCTTGCCTATCAGCTCTATCTCGTTGCCCACATTGCCGTTTTTGTACCTTTTGAATCTGAACGAAAACTCCAGTCCCGTGTACGTATATAGCGTCTCACCCTCAAAGGGCACAAGCTTGTCCCAAATAGCCAGCTCGTCCGCAGTATAACCACTCAGATCTGAATATCTTGCCACATCATCATCCCCTTTTGGAGTGCCTTTGTATCGTCAGCACCAGCCCGATAAATGCTATCCAGAGGAGTATTCCAAACACGCCTCCGCCAAAATCTATCATAACGTCAACCACGCTGCTGCCCCTGCCTGTAAAATTCTGCAGGAATTCGTCACACACAGCCACAAACAGCACCGTAAAAAGCCTCATGCTCACAAGCCTTACACCGACAAGCTTTCCCACGGAATACAAAAGTCCGCTTGTTACAACGCCCAGGGCGGCAAACTCCGTGCCGTGGGCAAATTTTCTTACCGCATAATGGAAGTAGTCGTAATCTATTTTGTTTGCAGGGTCAAATATGGGCTTTAAGAAGTCAGCCACCTTTTTACTGAGGCCGCCCGACTCCTCTCCGCTTACCGTAGAATTCCCCAATATAAACCAAACCATTGCCACAAACAGCATACCAAATACTGCGGTCATTATAATATCATTTCTCTTTTTCTTATCCATTTTATCATCCCTCGTACATTACAGAATGCCCCTCAGCACCAAAATGAAGAACACACAGGTTATTAGCAAAAACGCCGCCAACGTCACCACTCCTACGCTCGCCTTTTTGTTGCCGCCTGCCTGCAAGGGGGATTCCTCCACAAGCCTTGCACGTCTGAGCGCCGTTACCACGGGCTTATACAAAAGCAACGTGATGGCGGTGTTAAGTGCACCCTTTATGGCATTAAACGGCAAAAATACAGGCACCAGCATAGCCGCTACGGTTTGTCTTTCCAGCCCCATATGAATTGGGGTGATGAGGTAATTCCACAAAAGCATCACACCTACCGTAACGCCCACACCGCACAAAAGTCCAACCACCGCACCCTTGATGGAGTGTACTTTTTTGTATATCAGCGACGCCGTGCAGGCAAAGGAGCAGGTGGAAATAATATTCATAATGCAGCCGATTATACCCTCGCTACTTATGGTCACCATTTCTACCAGCGACACCACAGCAGAAACCAGCATTGCCGACAGCGGTCCGAATATAAAGCCGCATATCGTTATCACAACGTCCTTGGGCTCATACTTCAAAAACAACACCACAGGTATCCTTATCAACGCCACCACAACAAAGGCAATGGCGGAAAACATAGCAAGGGTGGTCAATCTTTTTATCTTATCATCTCTCATTTATATCTCCGTTCTGTCAAAATAAATAGGCATCCGAAAACATGACTTCGGATGCCCGATAAGATTCAAAGCTCTTTCAGACATATCTTCTCCCATCCGGACTTTACCGTCGGTATCGGAATCTCACCGATTCGTGCTGTGCGCTTGCGGACTTTACCGCCGATTGGGACTTTCACCCTACCCCGAAGACATATTATTGAATTTTTACCCGTTCTTTACTCTATGGAAACCGTGCCGCGGCTTCTGATGTTCAGCTTTGTTACACAGCCTGCGCCAAATACAGCTTCCATCGCCTTGCAATAGCCGTCAAACTCCTCAACGGGGAGGAACGTCTGGATAGTGCCCGCAAATCCGCCGCCGTGTACACGGGAAGCAAACTTCAAGCCCTTGCAATATTCTCTCGTGAGAGTCAGCGCTATTGTAATACCCTGCTCAGAGGGGTTCTTTATGGTCATGCAGTTCTGCAGATACTCCCAGGACGAGTTACCCGACTCGTTAACGTAGTCAAGGAACTCCTCAAACTGAGAATTCTTTATACAGTTTATTTGCTTTACAACTCTTTCGTTCTCATTGAGGAAGTGAATAGCTCTCAAAAGTGCTCTGTCACCCAGCTTTGCGCGGATGTCCTTTGCCTTTGCCAAAAGCTCCTCCATGGAAACCTCTCTCATTACCTCTCTGCCAAACTCCTTTGCAACAGCCTTCATCTCCTTGGGAACTGATGCATAGTCATCCGTCAAGTCAGCATGGTTGCCACCCGTATCCACAACGGCAAGGCAATAGCCAAGCTTTGCCAGGTCAAGCTGGACCTGCTCAACGATGGGGTTCTTGTTATCTCTGAAATCGATGGAGATAACGCCGCCCACAGCGCAAGCCGTCTGATCCATCAGACCGCAGGGCTTGCCAAAGTAAACGTTTTCCGCATACTGACCGATCTTTGCCAGATCAACGTCGGAGACCTCGTTTTCAGCATTGTAAAGTCTTGAGAATATCTTACCGATAAGCACCTCAACGGAGGCTGAGCTGGAAAGTCCGCTGCCCCTCTTTACAGTGCTCATCATATACGCATTAAAGCCGCCAACCTTGTAGCCCAGCTCCTTGAACTTTGCCGCAATACCGCGCACAAGGGCAACTGTGGTCTCTTTCTCATTCTCGTTTACCTTTGTGTTGGAAAGGTTTACCTTAAAGGGTCTGTTGTAGCCTACGGAATACATGGTTACCATGTTATCATCCGTAGGAACCACCACTGCCAATGAGTCAAGGTTAACACTTGCCGCCATTACGCAGCCGTAGTTGTGATCGGTATGGTTACCGCTTATTTCTGTTCTGCCGGGTGTGGAAAACAGCATAAAGCCCTCGGGATCGCCAAACTTTTCTGCAAAAAGATCGTAGAGTCCCTGAACTCTTGCCTTGGCGCCCTCAATATTGTCGCCGTATATCTGTCCAAACAGAGAAACCTTGTCAAGGTTCGCTATATCTGCCTTTGTAAACATATTTTACTCCTTATCGTAGCCGTTGGGGTTCTTTTCCTGCCAGTTTGCCAGGTCAACGCACATCTGGTTGATATCGCGCTGAGCCTCCCAGCCCAAAAGCTCCTTTGCCTTTGTTGCGTCCGCATAGCACTCGTCAATATCACCGGGTCGGCGGTCAACTATCTTGTAGGGAACCTTCTTGCCGGATGCCTTCTCATACGCCTTTACAATATCAAGCACAGAGTAGCCGTTACCCGTACCGATGTTGTAGTAATCGATACCCTTTACCTTTACTGTTCTGTCAAGAGCCTTAAGGTGCGCAATAGCAAGGTCAACAACGTGGATGTAATCTCTTACGCCCGTGCCGTCGTGTGTGTCGTAGTCATTGCCATATACGGAAAGGAACTCTCTCTTGCCCGATGCAACCTGTGCAACGTAGGGCAAAAGGTTATTGGGAATACCGTTGGGAGCCTCACCGATAAGGCCTGTGGAGTGAGCGCCGATGGGGTTAAAGTATCTGAGTATGGATACGCTCCAGCCATTGTCAGCAATGGTGATATCCTTGAGTATTCTCTCTATCTCCAGCTTTGTTTCACCGTAGGGGTTTGTTGTGGAGAGAGCAAAGTCCTCCTTTATCGGCACGCTCTTGGGCTTGCCGTAAACAGTAGCGGATGAGCTGAATACGATGTTCTTTACACCGTACTTTGCCATCACGTCACAGAGAATAAGCGTACCCGTGATGTTGTTGTGGTAATATCTGATGGGCTGCTGAACAGACTCACCAACCGCCTTAAGTCCCGCAAAGTGGATGACTGCGTCAATGCCCTCATTCTCGCTGAATATCTTTTCCAATGCAGGTCTGTCCAAAAGGTCAGCCTCATAGAACTTAAAATCCTTACCTGTGATCGTTCTGATCCTGTTGAGGACCTCGGGATTACTGTTGACGTAATTGTCAACGATGATCACTTCTCTGCCGTCATTAAGCAGCTCAACAACTGTGTGCGAGCCTATAAAGCCTGCACCGCCCGTTACCAATACCTTCATAGCTATCTCCTTCTTGTATGGTCGTATGTAATAATTATATAAAAAAATGAATTTTTTTGAAATTACATCTTTCTTTTTTTGGCAAAATGTTATATAATATATCAGTGGCCTGCGGTTTGTCCCGTTGACCGAAATTATCAAGTATATTATATCATTATATCAAAATTTTTTCAACAGGTTAGGACAAATATTTTATGATCTACAATGAAAAAATCGCATATACCTGCGAGCTCCTTATCAACTACGGTCTTAAGGTCAAGCTTTTTGACCCTATGGACACGGTTTTTGTGCGTAACAGCATGCTTTCCCTGCTTATGCTGGACAAGCCCTACGGAGAGTGTGACGTTACACCCGAAAAGCCCTTTGATGCGTTGGAGGCTATTATGGACGCTGTGGCTGAGGACGAGGAACGCAAGAGCATCCTTTTGCCCGATGACACCATCACCTACCGCGACCTTTTGGACACAGCAATTATGGGCTGTATGACTCCGTGGCCCTCTGCCGTTACTGCAGAGTTCAACAGACTCAAGGCTTCCCAAGGCATCAAGGCTGCAACTGACTATTTCTACCACATGGCGGTGGATTCCAACTACATCCGTATGGACAGAATAGCAAAGAACAAGCTTTGGCAGGCAGAAAGCCCCTACGCTACTCTTACCATCACAGTAAACCTCACCAAGCCGGAAAAGGACCCCAAGGAGATCGCAAAGCTCAAGCTTTTGCCTCCCAACGAGTACCCCAAGTGCGCACTTTGCAGGCAGAACGAGGGCTACCGCGGTACGCTCCAGAGTGCCGCAAGGCAAAACCACAGACTTTTGGGAATAACGCTCAATAACGAATCCTGGCATATGCAGTATTCCCCCTACGTTTATTACAACGAGCACTGCATAATGCTCCGCAACGAGCACGTTCCCATGAAGATAGAGCATGACTCATTCAGGCGCCTTTTGGACTTTGTGGAGCAATTCCCCCACTATTTTGCAGGCTCAAATGCAGACCTGCCCATAGTCGGCGGCTCAATACTCACCCACGACCATTTCCAGGGCGGCAACGCGCATATGCCCATGTTTGACGGCAAGGAGCTGGAAAGCTTTATGTCCCCCGAATTTGAGGGCGTAAGCATACGCAGGATACATTGGCCCCTTTCCACGGTAAAGCTGGTAGGCAAGGATATTCCTCAGCTGGTGGAGGCGGCATACAAGCTTCACACCACGTGGATGGGCTATTCCGACCCCGAGCAGGACGTTATAGCATACACGGGCGACACTCGCCACAATACCATTACTCCCATCGTAAGGCGGGAGGGGGACGATTTTGCAATGTACTGCGTTCTGCGCAACAACAGAACCTCAGCAGAGCATCCCGACGGAATTTTCCACCCCCACACCCAGTGGCACCACATCAAGAAAGAAAACATCGGCTTGATAGAGGTAATGGGCTACTTTATACTCCCCGGCAGATTGGACAGCGAGCTTAAGCTGTTGGCAGACGCCATGGTGGCAGGCACGGTGGACAAGCTCTCCCCCGCGTACAAGCACGCAGAATGGGCAAGGGAGATACTCAGCAGCAACACTATTACGGCAGAAAACGTAATGTCCGTGCTCCAAAGGGAGGTTGGCGTTGTCTGCACCCACGTGCTGGAGGATGCAGGTGTGTTTAAGACGGACGAAAAGGGCTCCAGGGGCTTTATCAAATTCCTGACAGAAGCCATGGGCTACGTTATGGAATAATATAAACAGCAAATTCTTTAATAATTAACATATAAGGAGATCATTATGGCTAAAATCAATAAGATCGGTGTTCAGCTCTACACTATCCGTGACTTTATGGGCACGGAGGAGAGCGTAAAGGAAAGCTTTTTGAAGCTTAAGGCAATGGGTATTGACGAAGTACAGACAGCAGGCTGTGCAATACCTTACGACAAGTTTGGTGCGTTTGCAAAGGAAGCAGGCTTGACTATCGTTGGTACTCACGACGATTTTGACGCAATGCACGCAGACCCCATCAAGGCTATGAAGCTCCACGACGACCTTGGCACAAAGATGCTGGGTAACGGCGGCTTCTGGGGCGAGACAGCCGATGATTACATCAGATTTGCAGGCAAGGTAAACGAGCTTTGCGCAGTTATCGGCGAAAAGGGATACAAGTTCTCTTACCACAACCACGGTCACGAGTTCACAAAGTTTGACGGCAAGATCGCAATGGATATTCTTGCTGAAAACATGGACGCAAAGTACGCAACATTCTGCCTTGACACATACTGGGTACAGTACGGCGGCGGCGACGTAAGAGCATGGATCAAGAAGCTGGCAGGCAGAATTGAGATCCTCCACCTTAAGGATATGGGATTCAAGGGCGGCCAGTTTATCACAGAGGTCGGCAACGGTAACCTCAATTGGGAAGGCATTATTGATGCCGCAAACGAAGCAGGCGTTAAGCACTTTGTTATCGAGCAGGATTCCTGCCCCGGCAACCCCTTTGACAGCCTTGCGCAGTCCGTTGACTACCTCAAGAAGTTCCTTTGATCAAACAGTCCAAGGACAGCTATTGAATTAAAAAGACAGTTTTATACGCAAAAGGACGGTGAAAGAGCCGATATGGATTTATTTCCGTATCGGCTCTTTTATATTGCACTACCGCTTTTAGTGGTGAGTAAGTGCGCACTTCCTGATAGTTTTTAGTGATATACTGACGTTCGTCAGCGTGATATTTTCGCTTTTCGAAAGTGATATTAAG
>JAGBHJ010000146.1 GCA_017935525.1 Clostridia bacterium
ACCTCGATTGGCGCCAATATCCGTGAGGCACAGTATGCTCACGGTAAGGCGGATTTTATTGCCAAACTTCAAATTGCACTCAAGGAAGCAAACGAAACGGGATATTGGTTAGAGTTATTGTATAAAACAAACTACATTACCGAAAGCGAATACAAAGCGCTTGATTCCGCTTGCACGAGTATCAGAGTAATGCTTATATCTTCCATCAATACGGCAAAGGAGAACAAGAATGGATACTAAAGTATATTCTACAGGTTATCCGGAGAATCCGCCTGAATGGTATTGGACAAGAGGTCTTCACGACGCTTGTATTAAAGCGGTCGAGTCTTTTGAGTTTCTGTTTGATTATAACAATTATAACCGTAATCTTTTAAAACTGATAATTGACAGTAAAGGCGCAATATATGATACCTCCGTTAAGGAGATTCGTTTTTATAATTACAAGATTTTGACTTCGGATTTTTCTCTTGAAAACAGAAAAACAATATGGTGGTTATCTGATAGATTGATTGAAAACGGAGATAATTATATTTTGGAAATAGATCTTCAGGATCTCGATTCATATCCGGAAGAATTTACATTTAAAATCAAATTTGAACAGGTAGAGGTTATTCGAGAGTAAAATTTGTAACATAGAACTTGTTTGCTCGCATAACGTTGCGCCCACGGAAGATGGTGGTCAAGTACCACTCCAATCATAGCCAATGTTGCGTTCTACTTTTCCGCCAACAAAAACAGAACTTTTGTCCACCAAAAGTTCTGTTTTTGTTTATCCAAGCCGCAGGCTTGGCATATCATCACGCGTCAGCGTGTATATCATCACCGAAGGTGCATCCTCCCGCGGCTTGATGATATACAAGACATTTGCCTTGATTGATTTGCAAAAGTGTGGTATAATCTACTCACAAAGGGGTGTATCTATGAAGAAAAACAAAACAGATTTGATTCTAACCATTTGGAACGCAACAGGAATCGTTATTATAGCAGGATTTTTCCTCTTTGGCTTTATCATAGGTGGTAACGCCACCCTTGGGTATTGCGAGGTAGACACATATTTTGTTGGAAATCATGGCGAATATACGCAGGTCTCTGAAACTATTTACCGTATTAGTTATGTGTGGGAAATTCTATTTTGGATTTTTATCCCACTTACACCGATTGGAGGATTTTTGCTTTCACATATCCAGGAAAAAAGAGAGCAAAAGAAAAAAAGAAAGGACTGACCGAATGAGAAATTTTGAAGGGTTTACATCAAACGGCGAATACTCTGTGGGCTGTACGGGGCAAACCGTATATCTGTACGACAAGGATGGGTACCAGCTCGCTAAATTCAAGGACCTGAAGTACGCTTATTCACCGTTGATATCCCCGAACGGTAAGATATTTGTCGTAAAGTCAACCGAGGGAAGGCTTGCGGTTTATTCTCTTGAAAGCATCAGTTTGATCAAAAAGTTCAGATTTTCAAAGGTGGACGGCGCACAGGATGACAATTTCTGCTTTTCGAATGACAGCAAAGAGCTTTATAATATAGAACGACATAATGATAGCTGCACATCCGCACTTTCCGTATACGATACGTCGGATTTTTCGTTAAAAAAGAGGATACTTTGTGACGATTGCAATGTGGCATTAACTGCGGTTGAGTACAGTGACGGCGACAGAGTGTTTCTTTTGGGCTTTGAAAGGGAGACGGAAAGCGGCTGTGCAGATAAATACTTTGTGGGTGAGCTGATAAATGACAGTCTGCAGAACGTTGCGTATATAAGTTTGCAAGAGCACAACTTTTATCTGGAGTGCAAGAATCTGGAAACTCATACCTTTACTTGCACAGGATATATTACCCCTGCCGAGTACGAAAGGATAAAGAGCGAAAAGCACACGTTGGCAAGGCTTTGGCAATATTATCATAAATAATAATCAGGAGATACGACGCAACATTGGTATGTCGTATCTTTTTTTATTGAAGTCGTATTGACGATATTGTTTTGGTGCGGCATTAAGTTTCTGCCCTTTATCGACAATAATACATAATATATTCCACCTCAAAGCGACGGTACCCATCAGCTCCGTGTGGTAAAATGTACAAGACGACAGGATGCTTGTCGAAAATAACACAGGAGAAGGATCATGGAATTTGCAAGGAGAATGTACGGCTACGAGCCAAAGCAGGTGGATGAATACGTTGAGAGCATGAAAGCAGACTACGAGGAGGAGCTGGACAAAAAGAAGGACAGACTGACGGAACTGGTGAATGAAAACAGGGCCATGCGAATAAGAATAGAGTAGCTGGAGCACGAGCTTGAGGTCTGTAAGGGGCGAGAGGAGTCAGTTGGTCAGGCGATGATAAAGGCAGAAGAGGCTGCCAGAGCAACCGTTATGGAGGCGGAGCGCAAAAAGGAGGCGGAGATAGAAAAGATCTCCTTTGAGGTAAAGCGATGGGAGGAAAGAGGTGACGAGGTCAGACGTCAGCTGATAGCTTTTGAGGAGGAGCTGATGGATATGCTGGAAAAATATCAGAGCGAGGTGAACTATCTTGCGTCAAAGGATGTAAAAAAGACTTATTTTGGAAAGGATAGCCACTTGCCTCAAAGCGACAAGACGGCGTAAGAAAACAGTTAACGGATACGGCACATTTGTTTGCATTGCGGCGGGCGGGTGTGCCTTTGGTTTTATAAAAATGCTTGTTGGCTTGGCGTCATACGGAGGGTAATAACAGAGTGGATAGATGCATCTAATTATTAACAATTTGTAAAAAAACTTGTTTTTCAAGATCTTTTCAGTTTAATATCACATAAAAAGACTTGACAATTTTGGAATTTGCGGTATACTATACATTGTACATTTATCAGTCAAAAACTGGTGTTTTTGTATAGATTTTGGAGTGTGGAAAAATGACAACAGCAAAAAAGAGAAGAAGAAACCGTAAGATAAAATACGCTGTGCTTACGGTGTTGACGGTGTTTTTGTCCGTTTTGATTGGCGCAGGCGTTTGGGCTATTGATTTTTGGAATAGCTTGGAGGAGGATCCGGGTTGGATAGTGTCTACGCAAACTCCCGGCAGCACCCCGAGTAATTTACCGACGCAAACGCCGTCGGGCTCTCCCGATACTTCACCCGTGGGAACACCGGCACCAACACCCGATGTAACGCCCGGTGAGGAATTGGTTTTTGGTAAGGAAGTGCTCAATGTTCTTGTAATGGGGTATGACTCCAGCGATGACAGAGATAGTGGCACATACAATATATTTAGAACGGACGTGCTTATGCTCTGCACAGTCTATTTTGAGGAGGGCAGGGTGGCTATCACCTCCGTGCCCAGAGATTCCTATGTTCCAATAGGTCCCTCATTTGCAAGGATGGATAAGATCAACTCCGCGTTTGCCCATGCGCAGGCATCGGGAGGTGACCCCTATTCTGCTGTGTGCGCAACGGTCAGCAGGCTCTTTGGCAACGTGCCCGTGGACTACTTTGTGTCAATAGACATGGACGTATTTGTTGAGGCTATCGACGCCTTGGGTGGCATCGAGTATGACGTTGACGTGGATATTATATATAACGGCGACGTTATCCTTACAAAGGGCAAGCAGGTGCTCAGCGGCAAGCAGGCGTTGGAGTACGTATCCTTCAGAAAAACAGCCAATGGCGACATCGGCAGAGTTGAAAGACAGCAGAGATTTATAAAGGCGGCATTTTCACAGTTAAAGTCCTTGAATAAGCTGTCAAAGCTGCCCGAGGTATATTCCCTGGTGATGGATAAGATGTACACAAATCTTTCATATAAGCAGATAGCATACTTTGCAAGGTTTGCGGTTGAAAATATGGGCGGAAGCTCAATTTCCACAAAGACGTTCCCGGGCTCATTCCTCAATATGAACGGCATATCCTATTGGGGTATCGACCAGTATCAGAGAAGACTGCTTGTACACGAGCTTTTCGGCAAGACCATCCAGCAGGAGGATTGGTATTGATATGTATGCGGAGCTGAGGGAAAACGAAAGAATAGACGATCTGCAGTTTAAGGGGCTTAAGCTGATACAAAACGGCGAATACTTCAGCTTTGGTATTGACGCCGTGCTTTTGGCAAGGTTTTCCTCTCCAAAGGATAACGACGTAATAGTTGACCTTGGCACGGGAACGGGCATTATCCCGGTGATGGCGTCGGGCTTGTGTAGCTCCGATGACATTACAGGTCTTGAGATTCAGGAATGCATGTGCGACCTTTTTGGCAGAAGCATTGTGCTTAATTCCCTGGATGACAGAGTCAGATGCGTTAATGGGGATATAAGGCAGATAGGCGAATATTTTGCCCGTGGGTCAGTATCCCTTGTGATCTCAAATCCGCCGTATATAAAGGCGGGCAATGGCATCGTTAACGATCTTTCGCAGAAGGCAATATCCCGTCACGAGGTGCTGTGTACGTTGGATGACGTGGTGAGCGCCGCAGGTTATCTGTTAAAGGAAAAGGGAAGACTTGCGCTTATCAACAAGCCGGAAAGAATGATAGAATGCTTTGACGCCATGCGAAAATACGGCATTCAGCCCAAAAGGGCACAGCTGATATTCCCAAGGGCTGATAAATTGCCCAGCGCAATAATGATTGAAGGCGTTAAGGGTGCAAAAGAGGGCTTTAAGATGCTTCGTCCCATAATCGTCATGAACGACAAGGGCGAATACACCGTAAGTATTCAAGATATATATTCCGACAAGGGGGCAGAGATATTCAGATGAACGTATCACAGATCACGAGCACCGCAAACCCCGTTGTCAAGGAGGTATGTGCTCTCAAACAGAAAAAGGACAGGGACGAAAGCGGCTGCTTTGCCATTGAAGGCGTCAAAATGCTTTGGGAGGCAGTTAATTCCGGGGTTGCAGTTAAATATGTGTTCGCAACACAAAGGGTCTGTGAGGCAAATGCTGACCTTTTGGAGAGTGCGGATGCGGAAAAGATATACGTAGTAAACGACGCCGTTATGACAAAGCTCAGCGAGTGGAAAACACCACAGGGGCTTGTGGCGGTGGTAAAAAAACAGGAGCACGACCTTGACGAGCTTTTGAGCAGGGAGCGTTTGTTTGCGCTGGTATTGGACGGAGTTTCCGACCCCGGCAACATTGGAACCATAGTCAGAACCTCGGAGGCGGCAGGCGTGGATTGCATAATCGCCACAGAGGGGACGGCGGATTGCTTTCAACCGAAGGCATTAAGGGCGTCAATGGGCTCGGTTTTTAGAATTCCGGTATTGGAAAATTCGGAAAAATGTGGTATAATATATAAGTTGAAGCAAAACGGCGTAAGCATCGTTTCCACATCGCTTCAAGGGCAGTATGCTCTTGGGTCAGAGGTCGAGGCGGACAAGCTCGCTCTTGTATTCGGAAACGAGGGTGCCGGCATCAGCAGCGAGTTTGAGCAAGCGGCTGATACGCTTCTCAGATTGCCCATGAAGGGCAGAGTGGAGTCGCTGAACGTGGCGGTCTCTGCGGGGATACTGATGTATCTTATCAATATGAAAAATTTTAATTCTTAATTTTTATAACTATTACATATTTGAAACGGAGGATTATTGTGAGTAAAAATTTTAAGATTAAAAATGAAAAGCAGAAGAAAAAATCTCAGCAGCATTCCGAGATAAAGCTCTGGACGATGATCGTCAGCGGCTTTTTGGTGCTTGCTATCCTTTGCTCTCTTGCTGTAAGCGGCTTGGGCGATTGGGTAGATCATCAGGCTTCAAGCGGTAACGCTACTCCCACACCCGTGGTGGACAATACTGTTATTGAGTTTGGTGACGAGGCTTTGGAAACGTTCGTTAAGACAAAGCTGGGCATCAAGAATGGCGACGTTACGGTTAATAAGGTTAATTCCGTAACAACGTTCCAGATCAACGGTCTGGAGGAGATCAGCTCCCTTAAGGGCTTGGAAAAGTTCCCCAGCATGACAACTCTTAAGATAGAGGATGCAAAGCTTATGGATATTTCCGATCTTGCTGATTCCGGTCTTTTGAAGTCCTTGCAGTTCTATAACTGTGACCTTTCCGAAACGGTTGTTTCTAAGGATAACGAGAAGATCACTTCTATTTTGTTTAACGAGACGGTACCCACAGCGGCAATTGTATCCAAGTTTACAAAGGCTGAAACAGTCAAGACTGTAAAGAGTGGTCTTACAAGCCTGGAGGCATTTGTTGGTATGCCCGCATTGGAGGAGATCGACCTCAACGAAGAAAAGGGCCTTTTGTCCTTGAACGGTGCAGGCTCCATCGTTAAGCTGGAGAGATTGTTTATTACGTCCTCTAAGGTTGAAAGCTTTGACGGTATTCAGTCCAGCACGACCATCGAAGAGGTTCTGTGTGACAATTCCGAGCTTATGGATATTTCCGCATTGACTGAAAATGATTCAGTTGAGATGGTTCACATGCCTGACTGTACAGTAAGCGGCATTGCTGACCTTGGTAATATGACAGAGCTTAAGGAGCTTGCTATCAACAACGTAAACAATGGCGTTTGTGACCTTTCCTTCCTTGCAGAAATGACAGGCCTTGAGGTTATTTCCATCAGCGGCATCAAGACGGATAATCTTGATATGCTTGAGGGTCTTGATGACCTTACTTTCATTGAGGCAGAGGGCTGCGGACTTGAGAACGTTGACGGTATAAAGAATGCGGTAAAGATCACAGACCTTATCCTTGCTGATAACAAGCTGACAGACGTTACTGCTCTTAAGAACATGACGAGCCTTTACTACCTTGACGTTTCCGACAACAGATTGAGCCATTTCTCAGCTCTTAAGAACATTTACTCCTTGGTATATTTTGATATATCCGGTAATGCGTCCCTCAGAAAGCTTGAGAATATGTCAAGCTGGTGGTTGTTGAAGGAGCTGTATGCATCTGATTGTGACCTTATTTCCGTTAAGATCGGTGACTGTACTGCTCTTGAGATCGTAGATCTTGCAAACAACGGCATTAGCGATATTTCCGCTATTTCTACTCTTACAAGCGTAAAGACAGTAAACCTTTCCGGCAACAGGATATCCAAGCTGCCCACGCTTTCCGCATTGAAGGCACTTACGACATTGTACGTTGACCACAACAAGATCAACAATATTGACGAGCTTGAAAAGGTTACAACGTTGACGGATCTTGACATTGCTTACAACAATGTTACCAAGGTTGAAAAGCTGAAGGCGCTCACAAAGCTCAAGAAGCTTAACATCAGCGGCAACGGTATCAAGGATATCGCTTTTGCTGAAAAGCTGACAGCTTTGGTTGAGCTCAGAGCAGCTGAAAACGAGATCGAAAAGCTTGATCCCATCGACGGCTTGACAAAGCTGGAGATCGTTGACGTTTCTTCCAACAAGATCAGCGACATTACAGCGTTTGACGTTATGGATGACCTTGAGGAGGTTTACTTCTCCAACAATATTGTAAAGATGATCACTTCCTTGAAGGACAAGAGATCTCTTAAGGTGCTTGAATTCACAAACAACCAGGTAGAGAGTATCTCTGTTCTTTCCAACTGCACAGCTCTTAAGACTCTTAAGATGAAGCAGAACAAGATAACAGATTACTCCGTGATCAAGGTGCTCTCTCTGACAGTTTGCGAGTCAGATGATGACAGCACTTCCAAGAGTGAATAATTTATAAAACGATAACGCCTGCGGTGCTTGATGCATTGCAGGCGGTTTGTTTTGTGGGGATAAGAAAAGCACTTATGACGTGGCGCTTGCCGTTGGTCATAAGTGCTTATTGTTTGTTGTAATACTGTAGACAAGATTGTCGTCAGCGCTTTTTGCCATCCGGGGGCTGTCTTCTGCGGCGCGGCTCTTGGCTTTCACCGTCTGTGATCTGCTCCTGCGGCTCGGCCTGCTTGGGTGAGGGCTTTTCCTTTGGCTGTCCGGGCTGAAGTGTAAGGAACACTATCACCAGCAGCACCATTGCTGAGCCGATCATTACGCCAAAACCCATCCTTGTGGAGATAAAATCCACAACGTTGCCTGCAAAGGGGACGGTGACCAATGTCTTGCCGATTATAGACTCCGAATTAAAGGGGACGTAGGTGATTCCCGTGGGGTTGTTGCCAAAGGAAAGATCAGCTCTGTCGACGTAGAACAAGCCTGCATCGTAATCAAGGTGGTGTACCTTGCAGGTGGCAATGTCGCCCTGCTGGTTAAGGTAAAACGTTACCTTGTCCCCGGGCTTGATTGCGCTGACATCTGCTTCCAGCACGTAGATCAATGCACCGTCGGAGTAAGTATACGGGTAGACTCCAAAATGCTTGGTGACCGTCACAAGCCCCAAAAAGAGAATTATGACGGAGACTGCGGTAATGGAGACTATGTTCAATATTTTTCGCATCTGTTAACATTCTCCGTTTTGATGATAACTTATCGTATTATAGCACACAACGGTCTTATTTGTCAAGGCAACATAATGAATAAAATGTAAATTTTGTCAAAAAAACAGAAAAAATGGATTATTTTGGAAAAATCGAATATTTTCGACCCTTTTGCATCTTGAAAAAAACTCCGTTTTATAGTATAATTGTCTAAAACAATTACGGAGGAAAAAATATGAATTTGGTTTTGCTTGGCGCACCCGGCGCAGGAAAAGGTACACAGGGAAATCTCCTTGTTAAAGATCTGGGATTAAAGAAGATCTCCACAGGTGATATATTCAGAGAGATATTGAAGGATCCTTCCAATCCTTTGTACGAAGATGTAAAGGTTATCAAGGAGGGTAAGCTGGTAACTGACGAAACAGTTAACAACGTTGTAAGATACGCAGTAGAAACCAGCGACAATAAGAATTTTATTTTTGACGGCTATCCCAGAACACTTGCTCAGGCAGATGCGCTTGACAAGATCCTTGCTGATAACGGCATGAAGATCGATGCTGTGTTTGAGCTCAGCGTAACAAAGGACGTTCTTATGTACAGACTTTTGGGAAGACGTACCTGCAGAAATTGTAAGGGTATCTTCCACGTTTCCGCAGGCTATGAGGTTTGCCCTCAGTGTGGCGGAGAACTGTATACAAGGGATGACGATAACGAGGAAACGGTAGAGGCAAGATTTGTTGAGTACAACACAAAGACAATGCCCCTTATTGAATATTACAGCAGCAAGGATGTCAAGTACATCAAGTACACGGTTGACAGCGTTGACCTGACACCCGACGATATCAACAAAAAGGTTTTGCCGGAGCTCAAGTAAGGATTTCAAATGAGAATATATGCAATTTCCGATCTGCATTTGCCCGGTGGGGATTATAAGCCCATGGACGTGTTTGGCAAGCATTGGAAAGGACATTACGACATCATAAAGGCGTTCTGGCAGGAAAATATCTCAAACGACGATTACGTGCTCCATTGCGGTGACTTTTGCTGGGCGATGCATCTGGAGGATGCAGTCCCGGAGCTGAATGAATTTGCACAGCTCCCGGGTAAAAAGCTTCTTATAAGGGGCAACCATGACCTTTGGTGGGCATCGCTTGCAAAGATGACGGCGGCGGTGGACGACAGCGTGACGTTTATTCAGAACAGCAGTATAGTCATAAATGACGACGAGCGTTGCCATTCCGTTATAATATGCGGTACAAGGGACTGGGCTGTGCCGGGCAGTAACGACTATACCCAGTACGACGAGAAGATATACGCAAGGGAGATACAAAGATTGAAGCTTTCGTTGGATAGCATCAAAAAGATAGAGCCCCAATGCAAGTATGAATCCCGCGAGCTGATAGTTATGCTGCATTATCCGCCGGTGCCGATGTACGGTGCGGCGTTTGAGAATGATACGGAGATCAACAAGCTTTTGAGGGAATACGGAGTAAACAAGGTGGTGTTTGGCCACATCCACAGACCTCAGCAGGTAAACAGTACAAGATTTGTCCGCGACGGCATGGAATACATTCTGTCATCGTGCGACATGGTCAGCAACACTCCTGTGAGAGTGTATTAAAGATAATATCAAAGGCTTATGCTGAATGCGCGGTGCCCTTAACGGGGGACGTGTAAAAGCATAAGCCTTTTTTCTTAACCGAATGCGGACAGCAGATCCCGCAGCTTAGATTTGTTTTCATCAGAAAGCATTGAGCCTATGGCCTCCATCATGCCGTTTGGTGAGGGTGGCTGCTCACTACGCTGTACGGTTTCAGCCAGACGCCTTATATTGCCCATGGAGGACATCATTTTGCTCAGCTCATTGACCCTCGACAATGTATTTATAACGCCCTCCAGGCTGTTTGAGGCTTGACGTGGCTGCATTCTTTGGCGCACACCGTCCATTGTTCCCAGCAAAAGGTCAATACTCTGACGTTTGTTCATGGGGATATACTTTTTTATCGCGGAGTAGAAATCCTTCATGCTGTGGGAGGGGGCATCCTCTGTGCTGAACGCGGCGGCAGAGCTGTTGTCGGACATTTTGTGTAAAAATTCGCCCAGATACGCCATCCCGTTTATCCGTTGCCGTGATGCAGGGGAAAAATACGGAGCAACGTCACGCATCATATCCGGCAGCTCGGGGTTGTTGATAAGGTATTCTATGGGTGAGCCTCGCCCGGGGGTGGGTGAGGGCAGAGTCAGTTGTTCTGTGTTCATGGCAAAGTCCTTTGATTTGGTATTCTGCTACATACTATGCTATATACAGGGGAGTGTCACAGCTTTTGTCTTTGTGAATAGAATGGAGTAAAAACACCGAAAGGAAACTGACGATATGAAGGATATCAATAAGGTGATAGGCTCAATAAAGGATATGGATTCCGACGAGGCGCTTGAAAAGGTTGCGAAAATGGTCAAAAACGGCGAGGCAGGGATGACGGCATCCCAAGCGATATCGATGGCAAACAAGCTGATGCCAATGCTGGATAAGTCCCAGCAGGAAAAGCTGAGGAAGCTGATTAAAAAATTAAAGAGCTGACGTATTGAAAAAAAGCGATATATGTGCTATAATTACCATATAAAGTATTTTATGTGGAGGAAGCCATGCCGACATACAGCAATAACGTAAAAAACAAGCTTTTGGTGATGTATTTTATCAATGCGTTAAACACGCCGCTTTTGGGGTATCAGATAGAGGATTATTTTGTGGAGAACGTGTTGATAGAGACCGTGGAGCTTCATACCATCCTGGACGAATTGACGGAGCTTGCCTTTGTAAAGACTGAGGTAGCATTCAACAGGACCTATTACACCATCACCGCCAAGGGCAAGGAAGCTCTGGAAAGCCTTGAGTCGGGATTGACGGAAACCTCCAGAGCGCTGATCAACGATTACTCTGCGGAAAAGAGGGACACCATCGTAAACGAGAATAACGTTCTGTCCTCCTGCAAGCAATCTGCTGACGGTACGTTTAACCTGGTGCTGACACTTTTGGATAATGCACAGCCCTTGATGGAGATGAAGCTTGCCATCAAGGATGAGGACTTTGCTGTGGCGGCGTCCCGCAACTGGGCAAAATGCTCCAACGACGTTTATGCTGCCGTTGTAAACCTGCTTTTGAGTGGGGGAGGGCAGTAAGAAAGAAACAAAGCCATTCGAGTCTGTGAGAACGGACGTCGGATGGCTTTTTATCAATCGTTGATGTTTGTATTTATCCACATTGCAGGGCGGATGGATACGAATTCCACTTCTATTATCTCACCAAAGGTGTATATCCTGCCGTCATCCGTGATGTACGTTGCTCTGCCGCGGCTTGCGCCTGTGGTCCTGAGCCACCAAAGTCCTGTGCCTATATGGAGGTTTTGGTGAGAGCCCATTGCCTCGGCGTACTTTGTGACGGGTGCATAGGCGATAGCTGGGGAGGTGCCGTATTTTTCATACTCCTCGGTATTCAGAAGAAACACCTTGTCTACGGTGTCGTTGCCGCTGTACGTGTAGTACTCGGGGTTGGGGGTATTTTTTATCAGGGTGGACTCTATCATGGTCTGCTGTTCGTGGCTGAATGCAGATTTGGAAAAAGTGTTGTTAAGATACTCCCGAACGTAGCAGGTCTCCCATGTTACCGCCTCGTATATATCGTTATAGGGTACGGGGAAAAGGCAATATTTGCTGATGACCAGTATATCGTCGTTCTTTTTTTCCAAAACGATCCACTCCAGCTCCTCGTTGCCGTTGGAAAGGTTATTGTCTTGCTCATAGGAACCGAATTTGATGGTATCGCCAACTCTTACACCTTTCAGCGCCTGCTTTTGGAATATTATCTCCAGCTCCTTGCTTTTGATGGTACTGTCCTTGTAGTCGGGGATGGAGTTGAAGATCTCATACGCTCGCTGGTATTTGCCGTTTTGCAGGTAATTTTGCGCTCTGTTGTATTTGAGCATAGTGGCAAATTCAGTACCAAATACCAAAAACAGCATAACTGCCACCGTGGGAATCAAAACTCCCAAGCCGGTGCGGATAAGGATCTTTTTTTTCTTTTGCTTTTTCTTCATCAGCTCGTCGTGAAGACGCTTTTCGATCTCTAATTTTTTCAGCCGTTCTTCTTCCAGAAATTTTTTCAGCCTTGCAGGGACTTGGGTAGTGCCGCAATAGGGACAGACAACTGAGGTCTGGGTGTTTTGCATTTCTATCTGATTGCCGCAGTTTTCGCATTTAAGGATCAGCATTTATTATCTCCTTGAGTGGATTCAATATCGTTGTCAAATTTTTTGTTAAGAAACATGATTATAAATGGGATGGAGACCAGTCCTGTTACGATATCCGCTATGGGCTGGGATATCTGTATGCCTGTCAGACCGAGAAAATAGCACGTTATCAGCAGCGTGGGGATCATGGCAAGACCTGACCGCAGCATTGAAAGTATCGTGGAGACGTCAGGTCTGCGGATACTCTGATAAAGCATATTTACGGGGACGGAAAGCGGCATAAACAGCACGCCGATGCTTGCCCATCTGAGTGCGTATGCGCCTATTTCTATAACGTTGGGGCTTTTTTGGAAAAGACGAACCACGTCCTCCGCAAATATAAAGCCCGGGAGAGATATCAGCGTGATCACCACAGCGCCCAAGCCCATTGTGACCTTGAGGCCCTTTTTGACTCTTTTGTACGCCCTTGCCTGATAATTGTAGGAGGCAACGGGCTGAAAGCCCTGACCGATGCCCAGACCAACGCACATAAGCAAGGATGAATATCTGTTTACGATACCCATTGCAGCCATTGCGGCGTCTCCAAATGGCTTTGTAAGATTATTGAGCAAGCCGTGGGATATAGACGTCAACCCCTGGCGCACCATTGCGGGGAAGCCTACCTTGAATATTGTAAGATAATAGGATATCTTTTTTGCTATGTAACAAAAGCGAATACTGCCTTGCGCCATTTTTGTGTGGAAGAAAAGCAAAATACAGAAACTTACAAGCTGGGATGATGCAGTTGCAAGACCTGCGCCGTAAACACCCATGTCATATACTCTTATAAGAACGTAGTCACCGAATATGTTGAGGATGCCGCCCGTAACAAGTCCTATCATGGAATAGAATGCCTTGCCCTCGTAGCGCAGGTTATTGTTAAGCACCAACGAGCATATCATAAACGGGCAAGCCAACAGTATCCACATACCGTAATCCTTTGCGTTGGGGAGAATGGTGTCTGAGCTGCCAAAAAGGAGCATAAACGGCTCTATAAAGATCAGTCCGAATATTGTGAGCAGCAGACCCAGCGTACCACCAATAAAGAAAGCGGAGGAGACGTACTTGGATGCTTCGTCCACGTCCTTGTCAGCAAGGGATTTGGAGACCATCGTGCCCGAGCCCTGCCCCAGCATAAACGCAATTGCCTGTATGATCGCCTGCAACGTAAACAATACGCTGGTGGCTCCCTGGGGGCTTTCGCCCAGTGTTCCCACAAAGTAAGTATCTGCCATGTTATAAATATTTGTAATAAGCATGGAAATTGTGGTGGGGATACCCAGCGTGACTATGAGCTTTGCCACAGGAGTTTGAGTCATTTTTTTATAGTATTGTTCAGTAGAATCCATGTTTTCCTCCAAAAGTCAAAAGAGAGCGCGTTAATACACACTCTCTTTATTATACCACTATCGCTGTCAAAGCACAATAGATTTAATTAAAAATTCATAATTTGTTCATATATATTATGCGTTCAGAATGTCGGCAAAGGGTTCAAGGCTTCTGTCGAGTATGCCGTGGACAAGTGCGATGGCAACGCCGTAATTGACCATGGGAGTACCCTGGATGTTGGCAGCCTCAATTCGGTTCTTCATTTCCTTTTCGTTCAGCATACATCCTCCGCAATGGACTACCAGTGCCCAGGGGGAGAGGTCCTTGGGGAATTCTCCGCCGGAGGTGAAGTCAAACTCTATGCTTTTGCCTGTAAAGCTCTTTATCCAGCCCGGCATTTTGACCGTACCGATGTCGTTACACTGGCGGTGGTGAGTGCATCCCTCGCTGATGAGAACTCTGTCGCCGTCCTTAAGGGCCTTGAGGGCGTTTGCACCGTTTACGAGGGTGGAAAGCTCACCCTTGTACCTTGCCATAAGTATGGAAAAAGAAGTGAGCATTATATCCTCGGGGACGATCTTTGACACCTTGCCGAATGCTTGAGAGTCGGTTATCACCAGCTTTGGCTTTTTGGCAAGAGAAGAAAGGGTCTGTGCCAATTCCGTATCCCTTGCGGCAACCACCGTGCAACCCCTATCCAACAGATCACGTATTGTCATCTGCTGGGGAAGTATTATTCTGCCCTTGGGGGCGGACTCGTCAATGGGGATAACAAGCACGCAAACATCTCCCGGCTCTACAAGGTCGGACACAAGCTTTTTGTCATTTGCCACCGCTTTTGCAAAGGAGCCTATCTTGTCCTTTAAGCCGTCAACGCCACTACCAGTCAATGCGGAAACGTATATCTCGTTGTCGTTGGCTTGGGGGATGGCGTCAAGCACGTCTGACTTGTTCTGCGCTATCACGTAGGGGAGCTTTTTCTCCTCAAAAAGGGATATGAGCTTGCTTTCGATCTCCGTTGCGGCTCTTGTAGAATCCTTTACCAGCACGGCAATGTCCGTTGCGGCAAGAATATCCCTTGCCTTTCGTATTCTCAATTCGCCCAGCTTGCCGTCATCGTCAATTCCGAGAGTATCTATTATTTCCACGGGACCGATGGGCAAAAGCTCCATAGCTTTTCTGACGGGGTCCGTGGTGGTGCCCCTTGTGTCGGAAACTACCGCAATATCCTGCCCTGTAACTGCGTTGACAAGGCTGGATTTGCCCACGTTGCACATACCAAAAAAGCCTATCCTCACTCTTTCGGAGGAAACTGCGCCGTTAAGACTCATGGTTTTGCCCTCCGTAATCAGAATCTGAAGTCACGCCTGTTGGAGCTCTTTATGGCGTTGATGTTGTCCTCTGCAATGGCGCGTACCTTTTCCTTGGGGATGTTGTTAAGCTCTCGGGCGATAACCTCATAGCCCAGCTTCTTTGTTTCCTCCGATGCGTAATCCTCCAAGAATTCGGACAATGTCATAAGTGCGTTGGGGTGACAGCAGTTTGCGATCTGACCCGTCTTGCAAAGGCTCATAAATCTGTCGCCTGTTCTGCCCTCACGATAGCAAGCAGTGCAGAAGGAGGGGATATGACCGTTTTCCATCAGCCATTGTACGACCTCATCAAGGGAGCGCTGATCGGAGACATCAAACTGTTCGGTATCGGTGGGACGGATCTCCTCGGTGTAGCCGCCCACGCTGGTGCGGGAACCACCGCTGATCTGGG
>JAGBHJ010000147.1 GCA_017935525.1 Clostridia bacterium
GTTGCCGTCGGCTCTGCTCCGCAGGCGGTCAGCGATACCGTCAACAGCACCGCAAGCATCAAACTAATTATTTTTCTCATTGTTATTCTCCTGTACAGCATCATAAAATGCATCCCAATCAAGTACGGTTCTTTCAACGTGAGTGATGCTCATAAAGGACTTATAATTCGTGAAATTATGTATGTTTTCTTTCACTTTTGCGGCAGGCTCGGGTTATCCTGACCACCCGAAATTACGGGGCGGTCACCGACAATCGGGCCAAAGCCGAGGTATGGATTTGCAATACCACCAAGGTTAAAGAGCTCACACGTTCTTGTAAAGAAAACCTTATTGTTATTATCGATCAACACGCCAATCGTGTCTGCCGTTAAGGGTGTACCGTAGAAAGTACTATATGCGGAAATCTTTACACGAACGTCCGTTGCTTTTTTGATTTCCTTTTCTGTGGCACCCTTGAGCAATATATAATCTGTGCGGTTTTTATCTATCAAGATCTTTACGCCACCCTCATTCGGATGAATGTAGTGTGCAAGCACCTCTCCTGTAAATTCTGTTGTTTCGATATCAAATTCAGCCGTCGCAAACTTCGCCTTTGTTTTAAAAATAAAGTAATTGCTCCAATTTGCCGCAAAGCCCTCAAAGCTTTGAGTCTGTGTTTGCACTGTTGCGCCCGATCCATCCAAAAACTTACTCGTCAACGTTATATTTTTTGGAGTATCAACGGTATTTTTAACGTTAACTATAACAAAGCTATTATTGCTATAATCCTCATACACCTCGTAAGACACCTCAAACTCTCCAATCGTTTTAACGTTATCAAACGAAGGAGCAGGCGTTGCCAACGGGCCATGTGTTGCGTTTGGTGTGGGTGTTGTGGTTACATCGGGAGTAACCGTTGTACCGGGGTTTTGGGTTGAGTTTGGGTCTACTGTTGCAGACTGTGAGGGTGAGGGGGAAGCAGACGATTCCAACGCGGGATCGCCGCCGCACGCAGTTGCTGACATTATGCAGGTCAAAACTAATATTAAAGTAATTATTTTTTTCATGATTTATCCTCCTTTATTTTCCGTAAAAGCCATCCCAATCAAGTACAGTTGGTGCTATGTTAATAATGCCCGTAATGGCTGTATAATCAGTAAAATTCTCCAGCTTTTTTGCCACTTCTCCGCTTATTTCCGGAAAATCCCTCATAGCGGGGTTGTCCTCACCGTCACCGCAGATGGGTCCAAAGCCCAAATACGGGTTTGCTATTCCTCCCAGATTAAACATTTTAGCCTCTGCAACAAAGAATACCTTGCCGTCGTTGTCAAACAGCACGCTTACCATGTCCGCCGTCAACGGGGAGCCGTAGGTGTTATACGCACCCATTTTGACGTATGCCGACTTCGCCTTCTTTACCTCGTCGGCAGTTGCTTCCATTATGTCCAGTCGCAGTTTTCTGCCCGTGTCTATCAGTATCTCATAGCCTCCCTTGTATGGGAAAATATGGTCCGCATATATCTCACCTTGGTAAGCCGTAGTGCTGATCTCGTAGTCAAACCCTGTAAAAGTCTTTTCGGGGTGGAAAACAAAGTAATTGCTCCATCCCGCAGGGAATCCCTCAAACACCTTTGTTTCCGATCCGGTTTCCTCGCCCTTTGCGTTCAGGTACTTGCCCTTTAGGGTAAGAGTGCAGGGAGTATCGCCATTGTACTTTACGTGTACGATTGCAAGGCGCTTTTTCTCGTATGTATGCAAAGTGTACCCCACCTCAAAGTCGCCCACCACCGTGGTATTGTCGGGCGTTGGGGTAGCCTCGGGGGTTGCCGTCGGCATTGTAGTGGGTGTTGATGATGCATCGGGCGTTACCGACATACTCGGTTTTGCCGAAGTGCTTGGCGTAGCTGAACCATCGGGCGTTGCCGTTGGTGCCACACCGCAGGCAGTAACTGACAAAAGCAGTACCGCCGTCAGTATTGTGCAAAAAAGCTTTTTCACGCTTGTTCTCCTTTATTTTGTTTGTCTTTTTTGGGCGAATAACCAGTCTATAATGTGGGTATCCGTTTTGCTTGCCCAATGTTTTTCCGTATCCTCTGCGTAACCTGTTATCTCCTCAACGGTAATATTTGTAAATCCGCCGATCTCCGGTAATGCGTACTCTATCCAGCTACCGTAATACGCCATCTGCCCCGGAACATCCTTGCCCAAGAAAAAGTACATGGGGATATCCTTTGCAGCCTCCGGGACGGGGTCTATCAATGCCATAATAGCATCAACGCTATTACCGCTGCCGTCAACGTAGAACGTAGGGCCGGGGCCGTGGATGTTGACGTACGCCGAGACCATATTCGGGAATTCCAGCACCATCTTCCACGCGGTAAAGCAACCGTTTTCGATACCGATGACGTACCTCCTTTGGCTGTCGATATTGTACCTTTGTGTCACGTAGTCAAACAGTTTGCCGCAGGGCACGTCATAAAAATCAAACCAACTGTCGGGCACCTGGGGTGCTACAACTATACAGTCAAAGGCAGGGCTCTGAGGGTCTTGGAACAAAAGCTCAATTCCGTCAAGCTGACTCTTGTTGTCAGTACCCAGCCCGCTGTGTTCACAGAAATACATGATCATGGGGTATGCCTTATCATCTGTGTAATCATTCGGTACGTATATGCGGTAGTGAACCATACCGTCAACCACAAACTCACCCTTCAGAAATCCTCCGCTTACATTAAAATTCTCTCTGTTTGCCACAGGTGATGTTTTTACGGGTTCATCGGGAACTGCGATCGGTGTTGCGGTAGGCTTTGGTGTTGCCTCGGGAGTTGCCGTTGCAGCAGCACCGGGGGTTGCTGAAGTGTCGGGCGTTGCCGTTGCCTTGGGTGTTTCTGAAGCACCGGGCGTTTCCGAGGCTCCAGGTGTTTCTGCGCTGCAAGCGGTAAGCGCCACCGCCATAATAACTGTCAGTAACAATGATAAAGCTCTTTTCATGTTTCCTCTCCTTTAGTCCTTTAATATCATCTCAAGGGTTTCCAATACCGCAAAACCGCTGAGGTTTTTGTATTCCTCGGGCATAACAAACTCGCTTCTGTTTTCCCACAGTATTTTTGTGGGTAACATTGGGTAACCCCCCAAGCCGCTGTATTCATAATCTACAATAAAATTACAGTTTCCGCCACCCTTTGTGCCTATGTAGATGACCTCTCCATCACCGTTCATTATTACTATTGTGCTGGTGTAATGAGTAATTGCTTCCCTTGTAACCTTTAGGGGACCCACGCTAAAGCCGATACACACGTTCATAGTGGTCTGCGCCACCTGCTCCGCGCCCACGGGTATCAGGTATTCCCCTGTCACCTTGTGCACGTTACCCATATTGATACCGCTGAATGCCTCCTCGCCTATTACAAAATACTGCGCCACGGTTTCTCCGTTGAATTTTGTTGCGGAAAGATTGTATTCAAAATCCTCAAACGCCTTTTCGGGGTTAAAGAGGAAGTATTTTGTGTACCTTGCAGGGAATGCATCAAAGCTCTGCTCCTCTGCGGGAGTTTTGTTGCCATTTGCAGCAATGTAGTTACCCGTGACCTTTACGTTGTAGGCATTGTCAGACTTGTTTTCCACCCGCAGGTATGCAATATTCTTTTTGCCGTATTTTGCAACACGCATCTGAATCTCAAAGGCATCCTCACCGTTGACCTCAATATTTTGCGTGCTGTCGGGTGTGGGCAGAGGCTGTGATTCACCGCTATCCACCGTAGGCTCTGCACCGCAAGCGGTAAGCGCCACCGTCATAATAATTGTCAATAATAATGATAAAGCTTTTTTCATGTTTCCTCCTTAATAAGCAACAAAGCTTTCCAGAGCAAAGAAGCCCGTCACGTTTGCAAGCTCCCAAGGCAGGATGTATTCATCCCTTTGCTTCCACGGGGTGTCGGTGGGTACCTTTGGGTGGGCTGAAAGTCCAAACGATATGGGCTTGTCAGTACCCATATTGCCCTTGTTTCTTGTGCCGATGTAAATCAGCTCGCCGTAGGCATCAAATACAACTATTGTACCGTCCAGATTAAAATTGCAAGCACCCGTTATCATCAGATCGTCAATGTTAAAAGTGATGCAAACGACCTCTTTTACCTTTCCGACGTTATCTCCAAAAGGAATGGTAAACTCGCCGTTTTTATCCACGTGGCCAAAAGTGGTAGTCGTGCTGATGGTGTTGCCGCAGTCAAAAAAGCGAGCAGCAGGCAGTCCGTCAAACTTTGTGGCTTTTATCTCATACTCTATATCGGCAAATGTTTTTTGAGGCTCAAATACAAAGTAATTGTCCCAATTACCCGGGAAGCCCTCAAATTTCTTTTGCTCCGTGCCGCGGCTATTGCCGTCCTCACCCAAGTATTTGACGTTGATAGTCACCGTGCAGGCAATGTCCGTCACGTTTTCCACGTGGAGTATGGCGACGTTGCCGTCCTTGTACTTGCATACAGTCTTTTCCACCGCAAACTCCGCCACACCAACGTCCACCTTTTCTGACGCCTGTGGTGTTGGCATGGGCTTTACAGTTTCCCCTGCGGGAGGTGTTGCTGTCGGATATTCTGTTGGTTTTACCGTTCGCCCTGCTCCGCAAGCAGTAAAGGACGCAACAATTGCCACCGCAAGCAATAATGCTAATGCTTTTTTCATGTTTTCTCCTTATTTTGTTCTCTTTTTCGTCGTGATCCAGGATACCGCCACCAATATTGCTATTGCGCCCAGTATTATTGCATAACACAGCATCAGCTGCTCCAACGTAAACGGGTTATGGATCTCTTTTTTATCAAACCATTCCGTATTCCAGAATCCCCACCAGTTGTAAAGGTTCCAGGGTGCAGGTCTCATAAAGTCGTGGTACACCTGGGGCATTTTCATTCTGAGTGTGGTGGAGGTAAGGTAGTCAAACATAACGTAGCCCAAGCCAAGTATGCCGCCTACGATACCGTTCTTAAACAATGAGCCTACGGCATAAGTAAACATCGTAAAGAATACTGCGCTGGGGAGCAATGCGGGAAGGATCATCAGCATTATTCTCACAGAGGAGTCCGCAAAATACTCCATTATTGTAAACTGATCCAGCCCGCCCCTTGTAAAATAGTAATAGTTTACAGAAGCAAAGCTGCTTACGACCAAGAACACCAGATCCACCGTCACCAGCGCCATCAGTCTGCCAAACAGATATTGGTACGGCTTGACTCCGCCCGCCTTTTCGATCTCGTAAAAGCCGTCACTGTGGCTTCTCATCAACAGCACAAACGTGGATATTACGCAGAAGGCAGGTACCTCGTACAGCATCAGCCACGCCTTAAGGTTGAGTATTACGCTGATGTAAGTCAAATACGTCAGCTCGTATCTGGGGTCTGTGTCAAAGATGGTTTCGATTATTTTATTGTCCTCCACCACTACGTAGGATCTGTTGACCCCAATAGCGCCGTACATTATGGACGCAAAGGCAAGCACTGCCGACACCCAGAACACAGGTGACCGCAAAAGCGTCTTGATCGACGTCTTGTAGGTAGCAAAAAACATATTCGGTCTCTTATTTATTGTTGTCATTTTATCCTCCATAGTTTATCATCAACCCGTAACCATCAGCACCGACACAATTCCCGTCATGCCGTCGTATTTTTCGGGTATCTTATACTTGTTTATTTTCTCCGCAAGCACATCCGTCACCTCCACCAGCACCGTGTGGGTAAAGGGGGAATCCTCTCTCTTGTTAAAATTTCCAAACAGCCCCGAGGTACGTATATCCACTATCTCGTCACCTATCACCATAGCGCATTCAAGCCGAAAGCTTATTCTTTCGGGGTACGTGCTGTATATTGGTCCACATGCCAACCAAATGGAAACGTAAAAGTCAGACCCCTCCTCGGGTGCATACAAAAACGTTCCCTTGCCGTCAGAAAGTGTGGGGCTTTTTTGCAATCGGCTTTTGTCCCCCACAAAGAGGTATTCGGACATTGCCTCGGCATCCGTGCAATCTCTTGCCGTTATGCTGACGGTAATATCATCCGCCTGGTTTTGTGGCGCAAATATCATATAATTGCTCCATCCGCTGCAAAAGCCCACAAATTCCTTTGTTATCACCTCAACGCATTCGCCGTCCTTGGTACACTGCCCCGTAACGGTAATGCTTTTATCCTTATTGGATCTATTCTCCAGCCTCACCGCAAAGGCGTTGCCATCCTTGTAGCGGTATTTTGTGGTCACGACCTCAAAGTCCTCCACCGTTTCAGCCCTTTGCGGAGTGGGCAATGGCGATGAAGTGCCCGACGGCGTCACCTCTCCGCACGCAACTGCGGACAAAAGCATTATTGCCGTCATCAGTATCAATACGGTCCTTTTCATTTTATCTCCATTATTTTGTTCTTATTTTTGTCAATATGTACGATAACCCAATGCAAA
>JAGBHJ010000148.1 GCA_017935525.1 Clostridia bacterium
TCGCAGGGCTCATAACCACATTGAAGCAATATTCCCTGCAGCTGCTGCGACTCGTGCACGTTCATCTGACAACCAAACGTATATATAAATTGCTTTTTGTTGGCACCGTTATTGAGGGCGGCCAGCTTTGCTATATGATCGCAAAAAACCTCGTCCTGCGAAAGATCAATAATACTCTTTTTCAAATCTGACATCTCCTTTTTATCACACTATATTTTATCACAAATGAGAGAAAATTTCAACAGATACCGACAAAAAATATATAAATTTATGGCAGACGGTTCTCAACAATGTGTAGTTTCTGCAGGATAAAACAAAACAGAGAATGCCACAAGTATCCTCTGTCGGTCTTTGTAAATGTTGTTACGGTTACCACTCGATTTCTATAACTATCGGCTCGGATGCAAACGCATCCACGTCTATATCCTTTATGTGGAGCAAATTATCCTTACCAAATCCTGTGTTGCCGTCAACAAATTCCGGCAAAAGCTCAATGTCAAAGCGAAGCGGACGACCGGAGTTCATCAATCGCACGCTCTTGGGTGCGTTGGGGTATTTTGTAAACACCACCGCAGTACCGCAGGTGCCGTTGTGGAAGTGGAAATAAGACTTGCCGTTTTTCTTTGTGGCGATCCATTCCCCGCCGATAACGTTGTATTCGTAATCATCAGCCTCATGGTCCTCAAGGCAGCCCTCCATTCTTTGGTACCAATTACCTACGGTCTCAAGCCTTGCAACGTGAACAGGATCAAAAGTACCGTCAGCTCTGGGACCTATATTGAGCAGATAGCTTCCGCCCATAGCCATCATCTTGTCAATGGAGGTTGTAAGGTGGCGGATGGAGTAGAACGTCGCATCCTTTCTGTATCCCCAGCTCTGCATATCCACGGAGTTGCAGGCTTCCGTCATCCTTGTAAAGCGAGCGCCTCCGGGAGCCTCGTATTCCCTCTCAGGGGTGGAGAAATCTCCGGTATCAAATCCTCTGTCATTGATAAAAATACCCGGCTGAAGGCTTCTTACGAGCTCGTTGATGCTCTTATCCTGTATCTGTGGCGGAATGTCCCAGAACATTGTGTATATGGGACCGTAGTTTGTTAAAAGCTCCGTAACCTGGTTCTTTACGTACTCGATATAAGCGTCCATATTGACCTCATCTCTCTGCACAACTCTCCATTGATGTGTGGAAAGAGGGTTATAGCCGTACTTATGATGCCAATCGGGGTTTGAGTAATAAAGCGACAAAAGCATGCCGTGCTTGTGACAGGCGTCTGCCAGCATCTTAAGAACATCCTTGCCGTAAGGCGTGTTCATTATGTTGTAATCCGTATATTTTGTGTCCCACATGCAAAAGCCATCGTGATGCTTTGTGGTAAAGCAGATATACTTCATACCGCATTTCTTAGCCAAAAGAACCCATTCTTCGGGGTCATACTTGTATGGATCATAGGTTTTTGCTATTGCCTCATATTCCTCACGGGGGATATTGTAGCGCGCAATAGCCTGCTCCTGGAGCTCCGTTGCGGCATATATTCCCCAATGGATAAACATACCGAATTTATTCATCTATTTTTCCGTCCTTTACAGTGCCCTTTTGAGGCTTTAATGGGAATATTATAGCATTAAATCGTGTATTTTTCAATAGATAGGCACAAAGTTTTGTAAAAAGTCCATTTTGCAAGTATTCCTGCATCTTGTGAAACATTTTTGACTGTGTAAATAATTATTCAGCGCTATTAAATTGTTTCACACGCAGATTATTTTTCAACATTCACGTGGATAAAATGTTGAAAAGTCCGTTGATTAGTGGAAAAACGTGTTCAAATGTCAGTATGTATGTCAATAAGCACCCCTTCCCCGATGTTCATAACTATACGCATGAGGACTTGCAGAAAAGAACAGTTAATGAAATAAACAAGCAGACGATCTTGCTCCGAAAATTATTATCGCTTCACCTCGTAATAGTTGTTGACAAAAAACCCGTTGTATGATACAATTGTCTTCAAGCAGGGTACTCTCATCATCTCCCCTGACTTATTATTTTACAAACAAGCGAGGTACAGTATGGAGCCGCTTATAAGTATAATCGTTCCCGTATATAAGGTCGAACAGTATCTGCGCGAGTGTATCGATTCGATCATAAATCAGACATACAAAAATCTTGAGATCATCCTTGTGGATGACGGTTCACCCGACAACTGCGGTATCATATGCGACGAATACTCCGCAAAGGATCCCAGGATCAAAGTGATCCACAAAGAAAACGGAGGGCAATCCGATGCGCGTAACCACGCCCTTAACGTTGCAAGCGGAGAGTTTTTCTCATTCGTTGACAGCGACGACTGGATAGAGCCGGACATGATCGAAACCATGATTAGAGCCATACTGGCAAGCCCCGAAACGAAAATGTGTTGTTGTGGAAGATATGATGTTTATCCCGGTCAAATTAAAAACGGTCTCTCACCCTCTGTTTCGGAATACATCTCCGCCGAAGAATTCTTGGTAAAACTCTTCAAAAAGAAGGAATGTGATGTCGCTGTATGGGACAAGTTATTTCATTGTTCATTGTTCGAAAATGTCAGATTTCCAATCGGCGAGATCAATGAAGAAGTTGCCGTTATTTTTGGTACGATCAAAAACACATCTAAAGTTGCTATGATCAGCAAGCGTCTGTATAATTATAGGCATCGCCCAAGTAGCACCACTCACGCTCCGTTTACGCAAAGAAATATGGTCGTTGTTAAAAACGCAAAGAACATCGTCGAAATCTGTGATAACAGATACCCCTCCATAAAAAAATATGCTTTGTGTTATTATTCTGAGCGTCTTTTAGAGACATGTATAAAGATGAGTTCCGCAGACGCCTTTGATCGCTCTGTGTACTCATCCTTGATGTCCGAGTTAAATGGCCTTAAACACTATCTTCGTCCATCTTATAGAGCAAGGTATTATATTCTATCTACGGGAATATACAGTAAAATTAAAAAAATATACACCACCGTCAGGAGGGCATTATGCACGAAATAGATCTTGCAGAAAGAAAGAAGATCTCAATTGAGATACTTGACAACATCCATCAGCTCTGCCAAAAGCACGGTATAGATTACTATATTGCATACGGCACACTACTTGGTGCAATACGCCACAAAGGCTTTATCCCGTGGGATGACGATATCGACATATGGGTACCCGTTGATCAGTTCAGAAGATTTATAGATGTTCTGGAGTCGGAATCAAAGTACACCGTAAAGAACCATTTGACTGACAATAATTGGTTCCACGCTTTTTCAAAGCTGTCAGACGATTCTACTCTGCTTGTAAAAAAAGATCCGAATAATTTTGAGCACAAGCAAACTCCGTACGGCGTTGCGGTGGATCTGTTTCCATTGCTCAACTGCGAAGACAGCTCCCATGTCAAAAGCTTACAAAACGCATATACGACATATACCAAGCTATTCCTTTGGGAAAGAGGCTTTTGCAAATCAACAATTAAAAAGATAGTTTTCTTCTGTATGTCCGCCATCGGTTTGAATTCATCTTTTTTTCATAAGAGATACGTAAAGCAACAGTTTAAGGATTATCCTTCAAAAAAAGTAGGCTTCCCCCTTTGTGTTTATCCCAAAAAGGATATTCATGATGCAGCATCTTTTCAAAAGGAGCTTGCATCATTTGAAGGAAATGAATTCTTCATCCCCAAAGGGTATGACAAGATCCTTACTGCTTTGTACGGCGACTACATGACTCCCCCTCCTCCCGAAAAGCAGGTTTCGGGGCATGATGTTTTTGCGTACAGATTAGACGATTAAGTTCACAATAATTCCCGTTATTCATAAAATATCGGGAATTATTATGTTTTTTACAAATTAGGTATTGCATTTTTGCCGAATCTGTGCTATAATATTACAGATTTTAGTGTTAGTTGCGTAATATAGGAAAAATCGGAAAGGATCATTATTATGGAATTTTTGAAATATTTGGGTATTGGCATTCTGCTTTTGGTTGACATCGTTATTATCGTGAGTGTGCTTCTCTCCTCCCCCAAGTCATCCGGTATGTCCGGTTTGGTTTCCGGCGGTGCAGAGACATTCTTCGGTAAGAACAAGGGCTCTGACCTTGAGTCTCAGATCACAAAGGTTCTCAAGATCGCAGGCATCGTTTTTGTTGTGCTCAGCATACTTCTTGCAACACTCATCAACAGAGCAGGTCTTTGATAGTACAAGTACATGGGGCGGTATCGTAAAGCGGTACCGCTTGTTTGTTTTATGAGCAGTTTTATTCCTACAAGCGTAGAATCCATCCTTTCCCGACTTACACAACACGGCTACAAGGCGTACCTTGTAGGCGGATGCGTCAGAGACTATATAGCAGGCATACCCCCACACGATTTTGACGTTACAACAAGCGCAACACCGGACAAGATCCTTGCTGTATTCCACGACGTAAAAACTGTCCCCACAGGTATCAGCCACGGCACAGTAACCGTTATAATGAACAACACGTCCGTAGAGGTCACCACCTTCCGCTGTGACGGAGATTATTCCGACCACAGACGCCCCGATTCGGTAACGTTTTCCACCGAATACCGTGACGACGCAGCGAGACGTGACTTTACCATGAACGCAATAGCCTACAATAACGAAGAAGGCATTGTTGACCCCTTTGGTGGTGCTGAGGATATCAAACAGGGCATTATAAGAGCAGTAGGCGACCCATACAAAAGGTTTGACGAGGACGCTTTGAGAATACTGCGTGCAGTAAGATTTGCATCCGTATTGGGCTTTGAGATAGAGAGTAATACCTCAAACGCCATTCACGAGCTTTGTCATCTGTTATCCGGCGTTTCCGCAGAAAGGATCTCCTCGGAGCTTACAAAGCTTCTTTGCGGTAAAAACGTTGTTAAGGTCCTCACGGAATACAGTGACGTCATATCAACCGTAATTCCCGAGATCACCCCCATGATCGGCTTTTGCCAGCATAACCCCCATCACATATACGACGTATGGGAACACACCGTGCATACGGTGGATTCAATAAAGCCCGTTCCCTACCTCAGACTGGCGGCGTTATTCCACGACGTAGGAAAGCCGTCAACCTTTTCCATCCAAGCGGATGGCCTTGGGCATTTTTACGGGCATTCTGCCGCGGGTTGCACCATTGCGGAGGGAATTATAAAAAGGCTGAAGCTGCCCAACGACATCAGGGATAAGGTCCTCACCATTATAAGATACCATGATCTGCAGATCCCCGCAGAAAAAAGCTCCGTTATGAAGTTTATGAGAAGGCACGGAAGTGATGCCCTTACTGACTTGATAGAAATGTTCAAGGCGGATAACCTGGCACTCTCACCCGAATTTCACTCAAGGCAGCAGCACTACGACCGCCTTGCAGAGTTTATGCAGGAGATACTCAACGAGGATGCATGCTTTTCCATTAAGCACCTTGCCGTCAACGGCAACGACCTTATTGCGCTGGGCGTAAAGGAAGGCAAGCAGATAGGTACTCTTTTGAACCTGCTTTTGGATAAGGTAATAGCCTCACAGCTGCCGAATTCAAGGGACGCTCTGCTGGAATACGTTGCCACACATCTCAACGGCGAAAGCAGATAGAAAATATGTATAAAAAATTTACTTTATATTTTACGGCAAAAGTAGTATAATATTATAAAATACTCACCAGAAGGAGAAAACCGTTTTGATCGATCTTCACGGAATAAAAACCGCTTGTTCAGAGCTTCACAAACGCACGGGAGTATACATTGAGCTTTATGACAATTCCCACAATATGGTATTCAGCACCTCGTCAAGAAGGTCTGCTGACCCTACCGACAAGGATATTACCATTACTCCCCGCACCAACAAGAGCTATTCCATAAGAATTATACCGGGCAAGTCACCCATAAACGACTCCCACGCCCAGCTCATATCCCTGTATCTGGAGCCATTCTTTACAACAAAGGACCCTGCAGACATTTTGAAGGATACACTTTTGGGTAATCTGACGGCGGAGGCCTGTGTTCAACAGCTGAAGGCTTTGAGGATAGACCCCGAGTTTACTCACCGTTTGTACATCATCAAATGCTTGCCAAAGCATCTGACAGAAACTCTCGACATCACCTCGGAAATGATCGAATCAGGATCAAGAGATTTTCTCTTCCCCTTCAACGACGACACCCTTGTGCTGATAAAGGAATGCGAGGACGAAATGTCCGAGGATGACGCCTGGGAGATGGCAAATGCGTTGTGCCAGAGCGTTAATTTTGAGATTCCTGAAAACACTCTTACGGTTGCGGTAAGCCGACTGTTCTATTCTCTTGAAAGCATAGAAAACGCTTACCTTTCCGCAGTTGGTGTTATGAGGATCGGCAACATCTGCAACACGGGCAAGTCCGTACATATTGCCGAAAAGCTGAGGCTGGAGGAATTCTTGGACACACTCCCCTCCGATGCGCTGTTGAAGTTTATAGACAATTATTCTGCAGATACGTTCTCCGATGCGTGGGACGACAGAATGGCAGAAACAGTTCAGGCTCTGTTTGACAACAATCTGAACTTAAGTGTCACCGCAAGAGAGCTTTATACCCACAGAAACACGCTTGTTTACCGTCTGGATAAGATCAAAAAGCTTTCCGGCTTTGATCTGAGAGCCTTTGACGATGCGGTAATGCTTAAAATACTCATGACCGCAGACAAGCTTATGAAGAATAAAAAGAACAACCGAAAGGACAACGCATAATGTCAAAGAAAAAATATATACTCACCGTATGCAGTACCATTCTGGCTACTCTTGCGGTGGTCGTGCTTGCACTTTTTATATTGGTAAAGACTACTAACATTTACAGCATCATTGCAACTCTTTCCGCAGGCAACGGCACCACATCAAAGTTGGAATCCATACTTAACACATTGGACGAAAGACATCTGTACGAGATCGACAAAGAAAAGCTTCTTGATGCCGCAATTAAAGGCATGATGGATGCGGTTGACGACCCATATACGTACTACCTTACCGCAGAAGAGTACAAGCAGTCAACAGAAGTAAAAAATCCTTCCTTTACCGGCATCGGCGTTATGGTCAACAAGACCTCCTCCCCCGACGCGATCCTTATAACCGAGGTATATGAGGATTCACACCTTTATGCCCTTGGCATCAAGGCAGGAACGGAGATAGTTGCCGTGGAAGGCGTAAGGATAACGGAAAGCAACAAGGATCAGGTGCTTGATACCATCGCGGGAGAGATCAACACGTTTGTCGAGATCACGTTCCGTCTGGACGGCGAGGAGTTTACACAGTCAATTCAAAGACGTATCATCCGTGTGCCCCAGACGGTATCCTCCGTATTTGACGGCAACGTAGGATACATCCGTCTGCGTTCATTCCAGAATACATCCGCAGAGGATTTCAAAAAGTCATTATCCCAGCTCAGAGAGCAGAATATAACGTCCCTCATAATTGACCTCAGAGGCAACGGCGGCGGATATAAGCACATTGCCCTGGAGCTTGCGGATATGTTCGTCGGCAAGGGCGTTATATGCTCCACGGTCAACAATTCCGAGGTCATCTCTACGGACTACACAAAGGATGACGGCGTGTTCGATCTTCCCTTTGCCGTACTGGTGGACGGAACGTCAGCCTCAGCCTCCGAGCTTTTTGCAGGAGCTATACAGGATCACGGCACAGGCTTGTTGGTGGGCACCGTTACATTTGGCAAGGGTATAGTGCAGTATACAAACAAGCTGGGCGACGGCAGTTACTACCAATATACCGCAGAAACATGGCTTACACCAAACGGAAGGTACATCCACGGAGTTGGTCTTACCCCCGATATAGTGGTTGAGCTGGAGGATGACCTGCAGTATTACATCGATTCTCAGCCCTCGTTGGTGCCGTCACCCTCTTACGATCTGCAGTTAAAAGCCGCTATTGACGCGCTTTTGGCGGAGAAATAAAGAAAAAAATCACTTTTTTTCTGATTTTTCTGTATTTTTTTGAAAAAACCACTTGCATTATTTTAAAAAATGTAGTATAATTCACTTGTTAAATTCCGGGAGGTGAGATACATTGGCAAACATTAAGTCTGCAAAGAAAAGAGTAATTACGTCCGCTAAGCGTAATCTTCACAACAGAATGATTATGTCTGACGTTAAGACAGCTACAAAGAAGTTCGAGGAAGCTGTTGCCGCAGGCGACAAGGCTGCTGCTCAGGAGCTTTATCCCTTGGCAGTAAAGAAGTGGGATATGGCTGCTGGTAAGAAGGTCGTTCACAAGAACGCTGCTAACAGAAGAAAAGCTAGTTTCTACGCTAAGTTGAACGCAATGGCATAATAGTTTTTGAGACTGAGCCTGTATAACCCGTGTTATGCAGGCTTTTTATCTACCCTTTTTTATCCATTTTGTGTTATTTGACAAATTTTTTCTTATTTTTTGGTGAAAAAGTCAGTTTTCGTTCACACAAAATTCATAATTTAAGAGTATAATTATTTCAAATAATGCGATTAGTCAATTCTTTGGAGGTCATAGATGGACAAGCTCAAGGTCATGATAGTGGATGACGACAGCAACATTGCTCAACTTATCAGATTATATGCAGAAAAAGAAGGATGGATGACGACTTGCTGTGCTAACGGTATGATCGCCCTGCAGGAGTTCAACCGTTTTATGCCGGACGTAGTTATTTTGGATATAGTAATGCCGCAGATGGACGGATGGGAGACCTGCCGCCGTATTCGTGAGTTTTCTACCGTTCCTATAATAATGCTTACAGGTAAGGGAGATACTTTCGACGTTGTTTCCGGTCTTGACATGGGAGCCGACGATTACATCATAAAGCCTTTTGAACCCAAGATTCTTATTGCAAGGATCAAGGCGAACACAAGAAGAATGAGGAACAGAGATTCAAAAATAATCTCCTACCCCGATCTTACCATCGAGATCGACAATTACAAGGTAACTCACAAGGGTGTGACCTATGAGTTCCCGCCCAAGGAGATACAGCTCTTGTATTTTCTTGCGTCAAATCCAAACAAGGTCTTTTCCAGAGAGCAGCTGCTGGAA
>JAGBHJ010000149.1 GCA_017935525.1 Clostridia bacterium
ATTCGAGCGTGCCCATAATGAATTGCCCTAAATGGCATGAATTGGCTTGCGCCGTGAATTGAACTTCGTTCATGAATTGCCTTCGGCATGATAAAGCATAGCAATTCAATTCATGAAAACAAAGTTTTCAAATCATGAAGCTGTCAGGCTTCAATTCATGACGCAAAGCGTCAATTCATTACTATCTGGAGAAAATTGTCTGAAGCAACGCAAAAGCACTTATGACAAACGATTTATTCGTTATCATAAGTGCTTTTTGTTAAAACTTCGTTATGGGGCTCACGCAAATGCGTTCTCCGCTTTTGTGTTTCAAAAAAATACTGACCGGATTCTATATACCCATACTCTGCCGCATTACGCCGTCATAATGCCTGCAAGGCGGACAAAGAAATCCTTGCCCTCGTTGGGCGCAACGGTGACTGTTACCGTATGCTCTGCAAGGTAGAGGCCCTTGGCAACGTGTGCAGCTCTCATTTTCTCAAAGGAGCGATCGTAGTGATCCCAGCTTCTGCAACGAATGGGCTCGCCGCCGTCAATGGAAACCAATACGTCCGCGCTGACGCCGCCTGCCATCCAGTAAAGTGCCAGGTGGTTGCCGTAAAAGCTGAATGAGAAGCTGTCGCCGACCTTTGTGGACTCCGCATATACGGGGAATCTGGGGTCGAGGGCTTCGCCGTTCTTAAGCTCAAAGCCGTTCAGCTGAAGGTTGCTGATATTGTCAAAAGTCTCTATCTTTGCGTTGTCGCTGGAGCCAATGGTCATTATTGCGGGGATGAGGGCACCCTTGACGCAGTTGGGGTTATTGCTTTCGTCAAAAAGCCATGCGGAAAGCTTTGCCTTGATGGCTTCAAAATAAACGGCGTATCCCTCATCGCAGGGGTGCAGACCGTCGGGAATGTAGTGGCTCAGAGGCTTTTCTGCATCCTGCAGTATTTTAGCCAGCATATAGTCGCCCATGTCGATATAGGGCAGACCGTAATACTGTGCAACACGTCTTTGAGCGTCACGGGATTCGTACGCTATGGAGTTGCTGTAATACTCAATTATCATGTCGCCGGTGGAGAACAGAAAAACGATGTCCACAGTGGGGTCGATGGCGTGCATGGTGCGGATGATGGATTCCGTCTGAGGCGCAACGTTGGCAAAAACGTCGCCGTAGTCGTTAAGGGCAAATTCCACAAAAACCAGGTCGGGCTTGTGGTCCATAACGTCCTTTTTGCATCTGTACATACCCAGGCTTGTGCCCGTGCCGCCAATGGCAGCGTATATTTCCGTAATGTCGGCGTCGGGGTAGGATTCCTTAAACCACTTTGTGGTCAATGCGCGGTAAGAGTAAAGGGAGGCGTTGGATGAGCCTGCGCCCTCTGTAACAGAGCCGCCAAAGTATGCAATGCGGAGGCTCTTATTGTGTGTGAGCTTGTATTTTGTATTATTAAGCATAATATTCTCCTTTGTGGGATGATTTTTATTATTATATCACTGTTTTGGGATGGAGTCAAGGGGGAATTTATATACGTAAAACACAAATAATTATTGACAAATCCCCCTCAATATTATATAATTAACAAAAAAAGAAAGTGACCGCGGCTTGTTCTGCGGTCAGAAAGGTGATACATATGGTAGTAAATACTCCTCCTTTGGGGATAAGCCTTTTTAAGACATGGGGCGAAAATATATCCCAAAAGGTCGTGTGTGACGCGGCGGATGCGGCAGAAAAGCTTGGCCTTGGCAAGGCAGGATACGAATACATCATCATAGGTGATGCATGGTGCAAAAAGACCAGGGACAAAAACGGCGAATTGGTTGAGGATAGGGAAAAATTCCCCGACGGACTTAAGTTTGTGTCCGATCATCTCCACAGCAAGGGCTTTAAGCTGGGTATCGTGACGTCCGTAGGTGCGGCAACGCCCAACGGCTACCCCGGCAGCTACGACAGAGAATTTGTTGACGCAAAGACCTTCGGCAGACTGGGTGTGGATTACATCTCCCACGTATTTTGCCACGTGCCTGCAAAGGGCGGCTTCTTTATGCCGTTGAGGAGCATGTCAATGGCTCTTAAGCATTCGGGCAGGGATATCTTTTATGCGGTAAACTTTGATTACGACGGCGCACAAAAGCATATCTACTACGCAGGCTATACATGGGAGGGCATCGACCTTAAGGAGTTTGAACAGGATCATTACGCTATTGAAAAGTGGATACGCTCAACGGGCGTCCACAGCTACTGCACAAAGGAGTTGGAAAAGCCCTTTGACCCTCAGCTGGGCGACAATATCCAGGGCTACACCGGCACGGGCTGCTGGCATAGCTTGGGCGATATAGTGCATTGCTGCTGCTGTGATGATGCGTTAAACGCCCTTAAGACAAAAATGATCACTTGCGCAATGAAGATATCCCCCATTATCATCGACACCGACGTAACAAAGCTTTGCGATAAGGCGGTTGAGGTGATGACCAATAGCGCTGTTATTTCTATGCTGAAGGATGAGGAGAGCAGATCCTCCGCAAAGCAGGGCGACGGCAACACGTTTGTGCTTACCAGACTCCTTTGCGACAGAAAGTACGCCATCGCATTTGTAAATGATTCCGACGAAGCGGCAAGTGTACCCTTTTACGGCTATGACTTTGGCTTGACGTATAATTGCGGCTTGACGTGTAAGGCTTGCGAGGTCATGGGCGATGAAAAGCTTGAGTTTGCTGATTATGTCAGCGTGGACGTGCCTGCAAGGAGCGCAAGGCTCTTTGAGATGGTAATGGAATAAGGAGGACCGCATGATAGCAAAGAAACCCCCTATGGGATTTAATACATGGAATACTTTTGGAGAGATGTTCAACGCCCAGATGCTGTGCGAGCTGGCGGACGCAATGGTGGAAAGAGGCTTTAAGGATGCAGGCTACGAATATCTGATAGTGGACGACCATTGGGAAATGGACGAGAGAGACCCCGAAACAGGCAGACTTGTGCCCAGACCTGCCAAGTTCCCCAACGGCATAAAGGAAGTAATTGATTACGTGCACAGCAAGGGCTTAAAGTTTGGCTTATACTCCTGCGCAGGCGTTAAGACCTGCGGCATGAAGCCCGCAAGCTTTAACAACGAGTACCTTGACGCAAAGACCTTTGCGGAGTGGGGTGTTGACTACCTCAAATATGACTACTGCGCAAAGCCCGAGACCCAGGACGGTGACACTCTTTACAGAAGAATGGGTATTGCATTGAGAGAATGTGGCAGAGAGATACTTTTTGCCGCTTGTAACTGGGGTCAGAGCGACGTAACGTCATGGATACGTTCATCGGGCGCACATATGTACAGATCCACCCACGACATTATCAATACCTACGAGTCCACATGCGGTATATTCCGTTCTCAGGTGGACAAGTTGGGTGCTTCTGCTCCTTTCTGCTTTAACGATATGGATATGCTGACGGTGGGTATGAAGGGCGCAGGTGGCCCTGCAGGTAACAGCAAGGGCTGCACACCGGGTGAGTACAGAATTCAGTTCTGCACGTGGTGTATGTTTGGCGTGCCGCTGATATTGGGTTGTGACCTGAGAAACGTTGACGAGGAGTACCGTGATCTTTTGTGCAACGAAAAGCTCATCAGGATCAATCAGGACGAGGAGGCAAGAGCTCCCCATCCCATTGCCGTAAACGACAGAATGGAGTTTATGAAGGAGCTTTCGGGCGGAGAATACGCCGTATTGCTTATCAATACCGATACGGAGGATACCAGAAAGGGCTTTGTGTCCTACGACATGGGCTGGAAGGCAAGCTCCGGCTGCAAGATGGAATTTGAGGACGTGCTTTCGGGCGAAAAGCTGACGTTTACTGATTACGTAAGAATTCCCGTGCCCGCCCACGATTGCAGAATGTTTATAATGAGATTGGTTGATTGATACAGGGCAAAATAATAGCAGGGCAGAGGATAAAGCATCTTCTGCCCTGCGTTTTTTTATACTGTGGGTGTTACATCAAAGCACCAATGACGGCGCAGTGTATACTCTTGCAGCCAGCTCCTGATTGAGCATATAGAGGCTCTTGGGGTCGGAACCAAAAAGCTCCATCTTTGTGATAAGGTCGTTGGCGTTTGTTTCCTCCTCGCCCTGCTCCTTAACAAACCAGTCAAGGACCTGCATTGTACGGAAATCCTTTACCTCATAAGCTGCGGCGTAAATGTCGTTGATGAGTGAGGTCACGTAGATCTCGTGCTCAAGGCCTGCCTTCAGCACATCCATGTCGCAGGAATACTTCTTTTCGGGCTTTGCGATGGCGTCCAGAGTAACTATCTGGTTTTCGTTCTGCAGGTACTGATAGAAAAGCATTGCGTGGTCGCGCTCCTCCTGTGCCTGGACCATGTACCAGTTTGCGAAGCCGTCAAGTCCCCTTTCCTCGAAGTAGTTGGAAAAATCAAGGTAGAGGTATGCGGAATAAAACTCTTTATTGATCTGTGCGTTTAATAACTCGTGTACTTTTGCGTTCATAATATTATCCTCCAAATTTGTTTTGTAATGATATTGTACCACAAAGTGTGGAATTTTACAACAAAAATTTTTTTATCGGATCGCCGTCACACCTCAAGCTGTGCCAACAGGCCGTAGTGGTCGGAGTGGCTCGGCACTATCATGCGAGCTGATGCCACGGCAATATCGGGAGAGCAGATAATATTGTCGATGGGGTCCTTTGTGGCAATAAAGGTGGGGAAAAGGTTATCCTTGTTGTTGACGAGATTGCCCAGAGGCTCAAGCTCACCAAAATCCCCTGTGTTAAAATCTCCCGTTAGTACGTAGCGAGGCAGGCAGGACAAAGCTTCCTGCACCTGCTCTATCTGCTGACGGCGTACGGAAACGGCGTTGTACGCCAAATGGGTATTAAAAAAGTCCAGCTTGCCAAAGGGGGCATCAATAACAACGTGGCAGAGCATACGCTGCTCAAAGCCGCAGGACTCCAGAGGAATATCCTCTGCAGAGAGAATGGGGAATTTTGACAGCACCAGAGTGCCGTATTTGCCGCCGTCAAAATCTATTGCGGGGGTAAAGTGATAGTACGGCATACCTGCCGACTCTGCCAAAAGCCGCGGCTGGTCCTGCCCCAAGGAGCGTGACGTAAAAAGGTCAACCTCCTGAATGCCCACCACGTCTGCCTCGGTGGACCTTATTACCCTGCCGATGACGGAGGGGTCAAGCCCTGCATCCTCGCAGTGCCTTATGTTGTATGTGAGTATTTTTATGCTTGTAGCCATGTGAAGCACTCCCAAAAAATCAGTGTGGTAATATTATAATATATTGCGGAGGAATAGTCAAGAAAAATAATCTTGAATTTTCCGCCGTGTTATGCTATAATAATAAGTGTGCTATAATGCGGGGAGTATGGTCCCCGTCAAAGTGCAAATATTATATCCGGAGGCACGGACGTTTGAGGTTTGAATGCAAAACAGCCCACTCCATTGTTGAAGTGGACGTGGCAAGGCTTTATGATGAGGGTAAAAGATACCTTATACTGGATATTGACAACACCGTTACCCCTTGGCGCAGCATGGAGCTGGAGGGGGAGGTGCTTTTGTGGGCACAAAACGCGGTGGAAACGGGCTTTGGTCTGTTTATACTGAGCAATAACCACAATAAGGACAGAAGCCGCGCCATGGCACAGAGGCTGGGGGCAAAGTGGTGCGACACGGGGCACAAAAAGCCATCAAAAAAGGCGTTTTTGGCGGCGGTAGAGCATATGGGCGGCACGGTGGAGCAGACGGTGATGATAGGTGACCAGCTTTTCAGCGACGTTAAGGGCGCAAAAAAGGCGGGTATCGACGGCATATTGCTGGACCCCATCGCAAAAAAAGAGGCGCCCATCACAAAGCTCTTGCGTCTGGCGGAAAGAATTTACGGAAGAAAGGTTATTTTTAGCAAAAATAAGTAAGGAACAGTTTTATGACACGAGAAGAAATGCTCTCTCAGGTGGAGAGCCTCTTGAGTTATAAATTCAAGGATATATCAAATCTTAACAGAGCGCTTACCCACAGCTCGTACAGAAATCAGCCCAATAACGTAAGCCCGTACAGAAGCATAAACGAGTGTATGGAGTTTTTGGGTGACTCCGTGCTGGATTTTGTAATAAGTGAGTATCTGTATAATATATACAGCGACTGGAATGAGGGCAGACTGTCCAAATTCCGTTCCAAGGTGGTCTGCGAGCAGTCGCTGGTGATAGTTGCAAAAAGGCTCAGGCTGTGGGAGTACATCCTTGTGGGCAGGGGCGAAGCCAGCGGCGAGGATATGAACCCGTCCATCATGGCGGACGCTGTGGAGGCGGTAATTGCGGCGGTGTATCTTGACGGCGGGCTGGAGGAGGC
>JAGBHJ010000018.1 GCA_017935525.1 Clostridia bacterium
ACGGCACGGTAGGTAATGAATGGACGGTGGAAAATCTCTGCGCCGCTTGGTGTGACGCTCTTTATTCCCTGCAGACAGGCATGAAGGCGGGCATTATGCGTGCAAAGCACTGTGTTGATTTTTTTATCAACAACTCCAAGTGCAAAAAGAAGGGTCTTCGTCAGCTGTATTACAGCGCCTCTGAGGACAAATGGAAATTCTCAAAATCGGGCGACATGGTATTTTCCGGCGAATTCGGCAGAATGCTGACATACCTGGCAGACATTATAATACTGTTCAAGGAGCATTGTCTTGAGATCCCCGAGGAATGGATAGACGCCCTTGAGGACGGATGTGACTTTTTGTGCGGCTTCAGAAAGCTTACAAAAACAGGTCTTTTCCCCACGTTCTGGAACAGTAACGGCGGTATAGACACCAGCGAGATCTCCGCCAACGGCATATCCTGCGTCAACGCATTGTTGAAGGCGTACACCATTATGGATGACCATCACTATCTTTCCGCCGCGGCAAAGATACTGGCAAATTACGAGCTGCTGATACTTTCCCGTCACAAGCTCATACTAAAAAACAAAAAGCTTGCAGACGTCAACGTGCTGGACTGCGATAAACAGGCATTTTCCCAGCTGTTAGTTGCAGCAGTCAACTGCCACCGGATAACCAACGACGACAAATACATCAAAATAGCCCGCAATATGGCGGACAGATTGCTTTTGTACGTTTATTTTGTCAGCCACCCCCTTGTCAAAGGCACGGCAGCAGGCAGAGCCGAGCCCGATATTCGCGGAATTTCCCGCACGGGCATAACGGAGCATTGCGTTGATATGTTCTTCCCCTCCTACGAATTAAGGCAGGTAGGCGAGGTGACTCAGGACATTCATCTTAAGCAGATAGCAGAAATGACTCTCCACGCCACCACACAGCACGTTTCCACAGGTAACGGCGAGTACGGTCTTATGGCTGTGGGAGAAAACCCCGATTATCTGTACTTCTCCAATTGGTCCCACTCCGCATCATCGGAGGAATACAGAGGCGGATACGGCAATATCAACAGCATCAAGGCTCTTGTGTTGCCTCTTTATCAGGTGTTAAAGTACACCGGCAACAATCGTATATAAGAAAGGATACACCATGAAGATAAAAGTAGATGTTAACACCACCAAAAAGGATTACCTTGCTTTCCAGCTCCACCACACGTACAGATATATATGGGTCTACCTTATACTGTTTGCTTTTGTGGTTCTGTTGGCTGCACTCCTTATCAAAAACACGTTAGAAACAGGCAAGATAAACGACTCCCTTGTCGTACTACTCTGTATTGCGGCGGCTATTTTTCTGTACGTTGCCATCAATAACGTGTTAAAAATATTCAAGAACGCCAAGAACGAGGACAAAAAACCCGTGTTTGAATACACATTTACAAAGGGCGGTATCCATTGCGACTCCAACGGCAAGAGCTTTGACCTGCCCTGGACAAAGGTCTACAAGGTAACGGAGATCAAAAAAATGTTCCTCGTTTACATAAACAAGGAATCCGCACTTATAGTACCCAAGCAATACTTTAAGTCCGAGGACGACATCAACGAATTCAGACAGACTCTCCTCTTTGCTCCCCGCAAAAAGGAAAAGAAACCCGTTAAAAAAGGAATTTTGTAATAATGACAGATAACAACCCAAACGAAGAAACACACAAGACAAAGGAAGAACAGGCAGAGCTTACACCAAAGGAAAAGAAAAGAGCCCTCATATTCAGAATTGCCCAATGCGCATTTGCCATATTGTTGGTGGTGTCAGTAGGCTTTTTGGTCCGTGAGCAGATGATCGCCAAGGAAAACGATGAGGTCTTTAACGGAATTGCAGGGCTGATCCCTCAAAACCCCACGGTAAACCCCAATCCCACGGTGACCATGACGCCAACGCAAGCGCCGACCGCAACACCATCTGCAACACCGCAGATAACACCAACACCGTCGCAGGAGCCTGCAACAACACCGCAAGTATCCGCCACTCCGGAGGCTACGCCAATACCAACACCCGAGCCTACCCCGAT
>JAGBHJ010000150.1 GCA_017935525.1 Clostridia bacterium
CCGTTTCGTCTTTCATTTGAGCAATGTCGCAGCCCAACACCAGAGGTACGGAAAACATACACCACATTGCAAAATGTGACCTATCCTCCGCTTCGGACAAGCCCTTACCCACCACCAACATATCAGGATCTGCATAGTGCCCTGGCAAAGAAAGCCTGCCCAGGCGCTTCATCGCATCAAAGGCACCAATAACCGAGCCGAAATTCCTGCCCGTCATATCAAGGTCAACACCACACCTCCAGTAATCGCCCACTCTCAGCATCCACGGGCCGTAATAACCCCAACAGCATATGTTAAATATCTTATCCTTACCGTTGGCTTCCTCTATCTCATTTATTATTCTGTCGTATTCGGAATATCTCTCCTCAGGATCAAGACTATGATTTCTGCCTCCACACCAGTCAACCTTTATAAAATCATATCCCCAACACTCAACACCACCGTCAGTCGGCGTTTTTTCGGAGTATTCATCCATATATATTCCGTCGGAAAGATACATCCACAGATCCTCCTCGTGATTCCACAGACCCACGTTTCTGCCGTATGCTCTGCCTCCCTCGCTGGACGCGCAGGCATGGTCTCCGCCGTCTGTGTATATGCCCGCCTTTAAGCCAAGACGGTGAGCTTCATCTGCAATGTATTTCATTCCGTGAGGAAATCTTTGCTTGCTGTAATTTACTCTGCCTGTGATCGGGTCCCTGCCCTTTTGCCAGCAGTCATCTATATTGATGAATTCATAGCCCGCGTCCTTAAGCCCCTTGTCAACCAGCGCGTGCATCTGCTTCATCACGCCTTCCTCATTCACTGCTACACCGTATAGATTCCAGGAGGACCAACCCATAACTGGCGTCATCTGCTTTTTGTACTCCATTGTAAGATCTCCTATTTGTAATTCATCAAGTACACGATAATTTTAACACATCGGCACCGATTTGTCAACAAAAAGCAATACGCCCCGCAATTTCTTGCGGAGCGCTATGCATAAAAGGTATTTTATCATTATTTACAATGTTGTTTGTTCCTTAAGGGTGATCTATTTGTGTCCCGAGCAACCGCAGCCACAGCCGCAGTCCCCCGATTTTTTATTTGCCCTTGCGTAATGGGCACATTTGCCCTGTGCGGGACATCCTATGCACTTTACACCCCGTTTTTTAGAACGGATGATGTAAGCCATAGCCCCACCCACGATAAGACAAATAATTACTATTGCAATAATATCACCTTTCATAATAACTCCTTATCAAGCCTTTGCCTTAAGGGCTTCCTGCGCCTTAAGCTGCTTGTTCCTTCTTATAATAAGTATAACCAATACTGCCGCAAATACACCGACAACCACCCAGCCAAGCACCGGCATCCACCATTCTCCAAGGCTTGCATTTGTAAACAAGCTGCCAAAGAAATAAACCAGGAATGCTATTGAATAGCCTACGCCGAGCTGAAGTCCAATGCCTGCCCAAAGCCATTTTCTGCTCTTCATCTCTGAGTTCATAGCACCGATAGCCGCAAAGCACGGAGGTGAAAACAGGTTGAACATAAGATAAGCCAGCGCCGCAACCTTTGTTATCGCCAGAATACCTGCAACGTCTGCCCCGGAGCCTTCCAGAATAGCCAGCTCGTCCATATCGATAAAGTTGTCAAGGCCTACAAAGCAAACCGCCAACGTACCGACAACGTTTTCCTTTGCTATAAATCCTGTAATAGCTGCTGCCGCAAGCTGCCATGCCACAACACCAACGATGGGAGCAAACACATAAGCAAAGGGGGAAGCGATGGTCGCAAGTATGGACTCGCTTGCATCCTCAACGGGCTTGAAGCCCCAACCAAACGTCTGCATAAGATGTACCGCAAAATTACATACCAGAATGATGGTACCTGCCTTAACTATGTATGCCCAGCCACGCTGTGCCATGGAAACGATGGCTCTCTTAACGGAGGGGAGCTTATACTCGGGCAGCTCCATGATAAAGAAAGATTTCTTCTTCCTGTTTCCCGTTATTGCATTTACAAGCAATGCACACAGGAATATCAACACGATGCCCACAAAGTACATGGAAGCGCCGATCCAAGGATTTTTTTCAAAAAACGCACCTGCAAAAAGCGCAATAACCGGAAGCTTTGCGCCACAAGGCATAAAGGGTGCCAGCATTGCCGTTGCACGTCTTTCTCTTTCGTTACGAATAGTACGGCAAGCCATTACGCCGGGGATAGCACATCCCGTACCTATAACAAAGGGGATAACGGACTTACCGGAAAGGCCAACCTTTTTGAATATGGGGTCAAGCACTACCGTTGCTCTTGCCATGTAACCGCAATCCTCAAGCAACGCAATGAGGAAGTACATCACCATTACCAAGGGCAAAAATCCTACAACTGCAATAACGCCGCCGATGATACCGTCAACCAATATGGAGCCCCAGATGCTCTCTGTGCCACCGATAGCCTCTGCTACCCATGCCTGACCTGACTCAAGTAATCCAACAAGCCAATCTGAAAGCCATACCGCAGGGCCTGCCTGGGATATCCAGAATACGCCGTACATTACCACCGCAAATATCAGCAGACCGATAACCTTGTTTGTAAGGATCTCGTCCAGCTTATCCTGCCAGTTCTTTGTGCTGGTAAGGATCTTGCGCTTTTCAACGTCCTTTACGATCTTATTTACAAAGTCAAAGCGCTTTCTGTCCGCTTCAACTACTGCCTTTTTGCTTGTCAGGTCAACGTCGCCCTGTGTATAGGGAGCCTTTTGTCCCTTGCCCACGTGCTCAACTGCCGCCTTTACCACCTCTGCCAAGCCGTCGGAGGATGTGGAAACAGTATTTACCACAGGGCAACCCAGTATTTCGGAAAGCTTTTGAGAGTCGATCTTTGTTTCCTTCTTCTTGTTGATGTCGCTCTTGTTAAGTGCAACCACCACGGGGATACCCAACTCCAGCAGCTGTGTTGTAAAGAACAAGCTACGGCTCAGGTTTGTAGCATCCACAATATTGATGATAACGTCGGGGTTCTCATTCTTAACGTATGAGCTTGTAATGCTCTCCTCTGACGTAAACGGTGACATTGAATACGCACCCGGAAGGTCAACCGCAATAAGCGCCTCCTCGCCGTCGTAGTACGCCTTTTTAATAGGACTTTCTTTTCTCTCTACCGTAACGCCTGCCCAGTTGCCGACTTTTTCATTTCTGCCGGTGAGCGCGTTATACATGGTAGTTTTTCCACTGTTCGGATTACCTGTCAAGGCAATTCTCATACCGATTTCCTCCTGTTTAAGAAAATTACATATATTTTTTAGCCGATATTGTCGGTCTATGTTTCTTTTTGCAG
>JAGBHJ010000151.1 GCA_017935525.1 Clostridia bacterium
AGATGCATTGTGCATTCTGCGCTACGGGAATGGACGGCTTTATCAGAAATCTTTCCGCAGGCGAGATCGTTGCTCAGGTCATCCTTGCCAACAGACTGTTGAAGTCAAGAGGCAAGACTAACGTGGCAAGATTGGTCTACATGGGCAGTGGTGAGCCCTTTGACAATTACGACAACGTAATTCGCTCAATCCGTCTGCTCCACTCCCCCGAGGGCTTTAACATCGGGTACAGAAATTTTACAATTTCAACAGCAGGCCTTGTGGACAGCATCTATAATCTGACACAGGAGGATCTGCCGCTGAATTTGTCCATATCTCTCCATGCTCCCAACGATGAGCTGAGACGCCAGCTTTTGCCCATCGCAAAAAGATACACTATCCAGGAGATACTGGAGGCGGCAATGAATTATTTTGACGACTCCGGCAGACGTGTTACGATAGAGTACATCCTCATCAGCGAGGTAAACGATACAACGGAAAACGCAAAGGAGCTTGCTTCTTTGCTTAAGAAGCTTCCCTTCCACGTGGATCTTATTCCCTTTAACGAGGTCAAGGGCTTGGGTTTTAAGCGCCCCGGCTATTCCAGAATAAAGGTGTTTATGGATATCCTCAAGGAAAGAGGCGTAAACGCAACCTGCCGTTTTTCCAAGGGCAAGGATATAAATGCTGCCTGCGGCCAGCTTAAGAGACATTACTCCGAAAGCCGCAACATACAAAACAAGAATAAATAAAAGTAAGGAAAGGCGCACAATATGAACTTTGAATTTTTCGCCGTATCACACAAGGGTCTTGTAAGAGAAAATAACGAGGATTACTTCTGTATCCCCTCAAGCTCGCCGTTGCCAAAGGGCTTGGTAGTGCTTGCGGACGGTATGGGTGGTCACAAATCGGGAGAGGTTGCCAGCAAAATGGCGTCGGATACCTTTGTGACTGAATTCTGCGCTCTTGGTGATGACAAAACGATTACCGAAAAGCTATTATTGTCGCTGGAAAAGGCAAACAGCGCTGTATATACAGCGGCAACAGATAAACTGTTTAAGAACAATATGGGCACTACCATGACTGCCTGCTACGTTGAGGACACAAAAGCCGTGTTCCTCAACGTGGGCGACAGCAGAGCCTATCTTGTGAGGGATAACGAGGCTGTTCAGGTAACCCAGGATCATTCCGTTGTCCAGGAGCTTTTGATAAAGTCCATTATCACCGAGGAGGAAGCGGCAAATCACCCGCAAAAGAACGTGATCACAAGAGCTATCGGTATAGAACCTACCGTAAATGGGGATATTTTTATAAAGGATATCCGCCACGGTGACCACATAGTGCTCTGCTCCGACGGTCTTACTGCCCACATTGATCTTAACGACCTTATGATACTTTTTGACCCTGCTTGCACGGTGGATTCCATTGCAAATACTTTAAGGGATCTTGCCTTGGCACAGGGAGGCACGGACAACGTTACGGTGGTAGTTATCCGCTGTGACTGACTTGATTCAAAAAGAAGGATGGTGAAAGGTTTATGACAGACAGAATACTCAATAACAGATATAAGCTTGGGGAGCAGATCGGCAGCGGCGGTATGTCCATTGTTTACAAGGCAGAGGATCTTACCACGGGCGAGACAGTTGCCATCAAGGTGCTTCGCTCGGAGCTTTCAGAAAATGATCAGCTCATCAGAAAATTTAACCAGGAGGCAGAATCCGCCAAAAGGCTTACTCATCCCAATATAGTAAGAACAAGGGATGCAGGCTATGACGACAATATATATTACATCGTGCGAGACCTTGTTGATGGCATGACGTTAAAGGAGTACATCGATAAGGAGGGTCCTTTGGCACCCGACCATGCGGCAGATATAGCTCTTAAGGTAGCGTTTGGTCTGCAGTACGCACATTCCAACGGCGTTATACACAGGGATATAAAACCTCATAACATTATAATTGACAACGACGGTTCTGTTAAGCTTACCGATTTTGGCATTGCAAGAGTGCTGAACGATGAAACTCGCACCACGGAATACGGCAAGAGCCTTGTCGGAACGGTGTATTACACCTCCCCCGAGCAGATTCGTGGGCTTAACGTGGACGAAAGAACGGACGTTTACTCTTTGGGCGTGGTTCTTTTTGAAATGCTGACAGGCACTCTCCCCTTTGATGGCGAAAATGCGGTCAATATTGCTATGCAACACGTTACAAAGGAGGCCGAATCCGCCAGAAAGTACAACAAAGCGGTTAATACATCCCTTGACAACATAATCAGAAATGCCATGGCAAAAAAGCTTGACGGCAGATACAGATCCATTGACGATATGATCAGAGATCTGCAGAAATATCTTGCAGGTAACGACATGGGCATATTCAGGATCGCCCCTGCAACAGTAAGATCGTCCTCTTCAAAGAAGGGTATCTCTGCAAAAAAACACGCCGAGAAGGAGCGTCGCAGAAAAAAGAATGCGGACGACATCAACGCGTTTCTTGTGAATATGCTGTTGGTGGTGCTGCTTTCGGGACTTTTGGTGATGTTGATCTACGGAATCTACACAGTAGGCTCAACCATCATAAAGAATAATTTTGTTGTTTCCACAGTTGACGTGCCCGATGTTTGCGGAAGACCCGAGGCAGAGGCGCAAAAGCTTCTTGAGGATAAGCAGCTCATATACAGAGCAGTTTCTACGGAGTACAATTCAAAAATACCCGCCGGCTACGTTATTTCCCAGACTCCCGCTGACGGCGAGACCGTAAACGAGGACTCCCTTGTGCAGGTGGTGGTGAGCCTTGGAGCGTTTGAAATAGAAATTCCGTACTGTGTGGGCATGGATATCGTTTCTGCAGAGTACGAGATAAAAAAATCGGGATACATCACTATCGGTAAGTACAATTACGTTGACAGCAACGAGCCGGAAAACACGATCATATCCCAGTCACTTCCGTCGGGCACCTATTCTCTTGACGGTAACTACGTTACCATTTACTTTGATATAAGCAAGGGTCCCTCTGACGAATACGTTGAGTTGAGGAATTTTGTGGGTTATACCATCTCCACGGTGCAGGAGCTGGCAAAGGATATAACAATAAAGGTCACCTACGAGCACAGCGATACGGTTGGTAAGGATGTAGTTATAAGCCAGAACATCCCTGCAGGTACTGTCGTTGAAAAGGGTGAGGAGGTCCATTTTGTGGTGAGCCTGGGACCGGAAAAGCTTGTTGAGATGGAGGTTCTTATCTCTATTCCCGATAACGTCAACATCTCCTCCGATGGCGTTTTGTTTGTAACCATCAAGCAGATCAGAAACGGTGATTTTGTGACTGTTTACACAGGTAACGCCAACGTTGAGAATTCTATGATAGAGGTAACCCTTGAGGGTAGCGGAACACAGACCTACTACGTATACGCAAATAACGCATTTATTTGTACGAAAACGGTGGATTTTGACTAAATATGTTTGAAGGAAAGATTATAAAGGGCGTCGGGGGGCTTTATACAGTCTCCCGAGGCGACGAGCTTGTTGTGTGCAATGCAAGGGGTGTTTTTCGAAAGGAAAAGATAACACCCTGCATTGGTGACAACGTGACCGTAAATGACGATAATTGCATCGAGGACATTAAGGACAGAAAAAACATTCTTATCCGCCCTCCTGTGGCAAATATAGACCATCTTGCCATCGTTGTATCAGCGCAGTTACCCTATGCCGATACTTTGATGCTGGACAAGCTGACTGTATCCGCATTGAGCCTTGGTATTGAGCCAATGGTGCTTATAAACAAGTGTGACATTGCAACCGATGACGGCGTACAAAAGATAGTGGATCATCTGAAAAATACGGACATCCCCTGTTTTGCCGTTGATTGCGTTTCTGAGGAGGGAATTAACAGGATAGTAAATTGCCTTAAAAAGGGCGTAACGGCTTTTGCAGGGCAATCAGGCGTTGGTAAGACCTCAATATTGAACACTCTGTTGGGTGACGGTGGATACGAGGTAGGTCAGCTGAGCGAAAAGCTGAAAAGAGGCAGACACACCACCCGTCATGTGGAGTTGCACAGAATAAACGAGGACGTTTTTGTAGTTGACACTCCCGGCTTTTCAAAATACGACGCAGAGGTGGTTGACGCAGAAACATTGGGCAGGTACTTCCCCGAGTTTGTAAAGCATTACAAGGGATGTGCGTTTAACTCCTGCTCACATACCCACGAGCCCGACTGCAACGTCAAAAAAGCGTTGGAGAACGGTGAGATATCCCGTTCAAGATACAATAACTACATAAAAATATACGAACAGATAAAGCAAAGAAAGGCAAATTACAGATGATTAAGATCGCTCCATCACTTCTTGCGGCAGATTTTTGCTGCCTTGGTAACGAGGTTGAATCCTTGAACACAACGGGGGCTTATATGCTCCACCTTGATATTATGGACGGCATTTTTGTTCCCAATATCTCCTTTGGCTACGACGTGGTAAAACAGCTTCGCCCACGTTCACAGCTTATTTTTGACGTACACCTTATGATAACGGACCCTATGAAGTACATAGACAAGTTTATTGAGGCGGGCGCTGACAGCATCACGTTCCATTACGAGGCTGTGGAAAACGCCGAGGAGGTTCTGGATTACATCCGTTCAAAGGGTGTAGCAGCGGCAATGTCCATCAAGCCCAAGACATCTGTTGAGGAGATCGCCCATCTTCTCCCAAAGATGGATATGTTTTTGATAATGAGCGTTGAGCCCGGCTTTGGCGGACAGAAGTATATGCCCCAGGCTACGGAAAAAATTGCAAAGGCAAAGCAGTATATTACAGAAAATGGTCTGAAGACCCTTATCCAAGTGGACGGCGGCGTTAACGCAAGCAACATTGCCCGGGTTTACGGCGCAGGAGCTGACATTGCAGTGGCAGGCACGGCAGTATTCGGCAAGGCTGACAGAGCCCTGGCTGTAAAAGAGCTGGTAGAGACTGCAGAATAATAAAAAAAAACGACGGACGGAAAATAATTTCCGTCCGTTTTTGTTTACGGTCTGTTCTTTCTGCTTAACACAAAAAGCTTTACGTTATACGCACTCAAAAGCCCTGCCAGCATCACTCCGTAGTAAAACAAGCGCAGTCTTGCGTTATTAAGGCTGTAAAAAACTGCAAACACAAGCAATGCATACATCACCCAAAAGAATACGTCGCACACTGCAAAGAGTATCCGACGCCGAAATCTTGACGGGGTCAGCATCGCAATACCCATTGAATAAAGACTGTAAAGCCCCATGGCAGCTGCACCGACGCCAAAGCTGACACAAAATATCAATACCTGGCTCCATACGGGCTCCATGCCCATCTGCTCAAGAAAATTATCGGGTATCATCTGAACAGTCTTGACATCCAGCCGCCCTTTTCCATTCTGTCGGCGCTGCTGTACTGTATGGAGTCCACGTTGCCCTCAATGTCAAGGCAGCCCTCGTCTATGTTGAGCTTGTTGATGTGCAGCTCGCTGCCCGTCACCGTTATCATGCCGTAAGGCGTTGCAAGCACTATTGTGTGCTCGTCAAATCCATCCACGTCCGTTACTCCCGTTACGGAAAGCACCCTTCTGTCATCCAGCTTGACTGTGTGCGTGCCCTGGCGCGGCACGGAATTATCTTCTATTCTGTAACTCATATGTATTTGTCCTTTCATAGTAGGTTATCTCTTGGATAGTACATACTATGCTGACAAGCATACGTTAAGAACAAAAGATAAAAGTATTATTCGTTATCGGGCAGAGCCTCAAACATTTCTGCGCTCTGGCTCTTGCCTGCTGTTTCCTGTATCTTCAGAATTCTGTATTTTTTAGGCAGATCACCAAAGCGGATCTCTATGATATCCCCTTCCTTTACCTCTGTGGAGGGCTTTGCAACCTTGCCGTTGATGGCAACTCTGCCGTTGTCGCAGGCCTCGTTTGCCACGGTGCGGCGCTTTATAATACGGGACACCTTAAGGTATTTATCTAATCTCATACTGTTCTCCTTTATAAAACAAACCCCGCCAACACTGATATTGAAATGATCATTCAGTGGGGTGGGGTAAATATCCGTTATTGTATCAATTATTCCTCATCTTCGTCGCAATCACAGCTCTCGCCGCCGTTGAGTGCATCTCTGAGTGTCTTACCAACCTTAAAGGATACTACCTTGCAGGGCGGGAATACGATGCTGTCCTTGGACTGAAGGCTAACGCCCTTTCTTGCGGCGCGCTCCTTAACCTTGAAATTACCAAAGCCAACGATCTGGACATTGTCACCAGACTCCAAAGCACTTGAAATGCTTTCAAAAACTGTCTCCACGATTTCCTTTGATTGCTTCTTGGAAATGTGAGCCTTTTCTGCTACCTCTGCTATCAAACTGTTTTTATTCATAGCTATAATCTCCTTTTATCCGTTTTACATATTTATTATTTTGCCCGATATTGTCCGATAAATGCGGACAAACGAGGCATCATCATTTACTTTTGTCCGTGAAATTTTCTATAAGCCTGTCGATATATGCCAAAAGTGCCACGTCGGGGTCATATCCCTTTTCCTTTATGGCGTTGGCAAATATAAACAACAGCTCGCCTGCTGTGACCTCATCCACGTCACAGGACTCTAAAAAGCCCTTGAGAGAGGCGTGATCGTTGGAGTATTCTACGTTCAAGCCGTGCTTTTGTGCCTTGCTGAGGACCTTACAAGCCTTTGTAAGCGGCGGAAGCTCCTTTGGCAGAGCCAACAAGGATGCGGAAAGGGATTTGTTTGCCTTTTCCTGCTTCTTGACTTCCTCCCAGGATGCAAGCGCCTGGTCAGCATCGGCTGCCACGGTATCACCAAATACGTGGGGATGTCTTCTTATCAGCTTTGACACAACGCCGTTGACAACGTCAGAAAAGTCAAATTCGCCTGTTTCCTGCGCTATCTGGCTGTGGAATACCACCTGGAGCAGCATATCGCCAAGCTCCTCTATAAGGTTGTCAAGATCGTCGTTGTTGATTGCCTCAACTACCTCGTAGGCTTCCTCTATCATGTTTACACGGATTGACTCGTGAGTCTGCTCTCTATCCCATGAACAGCCCATTTCATCAAACTTAAGGCTGCCAACGTCGGACTCCACAGGTCTGCCGCGAAGGATTCGCATGACTTCGCACAGCGCTGTAATATCATATAACTTTTTTGCAAAATTGTCAAGAGGTAAAATGAGAAAATTTGCAGAAAAGTCGTATATTTTTTGCCTATCCATATCAAAGAGGGATATTTTCTCGAATTTGGTATCGGGGTGACCGTAAAAGTACAGTATCTCGCTGTCCTCGGGGTACATTTCCATCAGCGCAAGCTTTATCTCCGACGCCAAGAATTTATTATCCACCTCTGTGATGCAAACGGATGAATGCGTGTTTACTCTGTTCTTTTTGAAGGAGTGTGCGGGAATAACGCTGTAACCGTCACCAAGGGAAATGCCTGCCACGCGGGATACGTGCTCCGCAATACCCTCTGCTCCAACGATGGAAAGTGTCACACCCTCAGCTTGCGCAAGGGTCTGCGTGAGTACGTCACCAAAGGACGGCGTGCCAGAAACCAGAAGCAGGACCTCGCTGGTCTGTGCTTTTGAAAGGATGTATTGACCCATTGCAGAGTAAGCATCGTCAAAGGACTCTGACTCTTCATAAAATCTGTCGAGAGTATCAAGACTTACACCGCGGTCCTCAAGAGCCTCTGCAACGGCGTGTTTTTTGGTGCGGCAAATTATGCACTTGTCGCTGTTATCGCTCTCAAAAAGCAATTTGTAGCCTTCACGGGACAATCCGTCGCTGTCCCTGTATCCTAAACCTATAATAGTGATCTTTTTCATTTGTTATCTCCGTTTTATCCTAAAAATCTACCGAATTTTGATATGATCCATTCTGACTTGGGCACAAACTGCAGGTCGTCCTTTGCAATCATCTTTGTGATTACCACCATTACCGCATATACCACAACGCCTGCCACAATGCCGAGCCCCATGGGCACCAGCTGACTTGATATCTTTGAGCTGAAGAACATATACACCGCCAGCGCTACTATACCCATTGCAATGCTTGATACCAAGGGCTTGCCAAAGGTTACAAGTGACTTGAGTCTTACCCTTGTAAAGTATTTTACGCAGAGAATGTCCAAAAGCGCTGCAAATGCGTAAATCGATATTGTACCGATAGCTGCGCCCAAAACGTTCAGCCCGGGTATCTTTACAAGGAAATACGTAAGGGGTATCTTAAGCAGAAATGCACCCAACGCAAGGTTTATAACGGGCAGATTTTGCTTGCCCAAGCCCTGCAATACCGCAGTAGCGGAGTGAATAAGGGGCAACACCAGCACAGTCAAGGACATCAGTCGCAAGCAGTTGACAGCAATGGAGACCTCCCATGGATCGATAGCGGAATAAAGTACCTTTATGATGGGCTCAGCCATCACGCCTATGCCCACCGCACACGGGAATGCGATCAATGACGTCAGCTTAAGAGCCGTCAACGTGGTGGATCTGACAGAAGCGCCTTCCCTCCTTGCGTGAGCCTTTGAAATTGCCGGCACTATACTGATGGCGATGGAGGTGGAGAAAATAAGCGGCAACGCTGTAATGGGCGAGCAATAGCCCGACATTATGCCGTAAAGGCTGGTAGCGAGCCCTGTTATAAACTCCTCATAGAGCAGGGGGTATTGTGCGGATATCTGCTCCATTGTAAGGGCGGGCAATACGCTCTCCCCCGCATCCTGTGCGAATTGGTAAAAATGCTCAACACCGTAGGGTATGTCTGCAATAAGAGGAACGATCTCCTTAAGACCGTTGATAACTATTAGCTGATCGATAAGGCTTACCAGAGGCATTATCGCAGAGCCAATGGCAACGGGTACAGCTATCAGTAAAACGTCCTTGATGATGTTTGCAGACGAGATTGCCGCAGTAGGCTCCGTCATGGATTTTATTTCCTTTTGGATAAGAGATCTTCTGCTGTTGTAAAGAAGAATTACGTAAATAAGCGCCACAAGCTCACTGAGTGTAACGCCTGCAACTGCGCCTGCCGCACCCCACTCAACGCCAAAGCGAACGAAGTATGCCGCAAAGCCAAGACCTGCCACAAGCTTTATAAACTGCTCCAGGATCTGCGAAACCGCAGTGGGAACCATGTTCTGCATACCTTGGAAATAGCCTCTGTATGCGGACATAACGGTTACAAAGAGTATTGCGGGGGCGATCGCCATCAAAGCATACCTTGACTGGGGGTTACCCTGCTGCTCAGAAATAAAGCCGCTGAGGGCAAGCATTATTATCATTGCGGTAAGACCCAGGAAGAACATCAGCTTTCTCGCCAGCTTAAAGGTTCTGTTTGCCAGCTTATAGTCCCCTGTATTCTGTGCCTGCGCTACCAAGCGGGAAATTGCCACAGGGAAACCCGATGATGAGATAACCAGCAAGAATGAGTACATAGGGTATGCAAGCTGATAAAGCCCCATGCCCTGAGTACCTATTATGTTGCCAAGGGGTATCCTGAATATAGCACCCAGGATCTTAACGATTATGCCGGCAACGGAAAGTATGAGAGCACCGTTGACAAAGCTGTTGACCTTCTTTTTCATAGTTTTACCTCTTTTATTTTTTGTTGGCGACGCAAATAAGGCGTGCGTTGATAATTATACCACATTTTTCCGCATTATTCAATTAAAAAATGCCGCATTTACTGCAAAAAGTCCAAAAAAACTCTTTTTTTAGCGTCCTACGGCAAAAATATAAAAAAATTATGCTTTTTTCAAAAATAATTACGCAAAATCCGACAAAATATGATACAATATACGTAAGCAAGTTACTTTGGGAGGAATATATCATGTTTAACGGACTTGACATCACTCTGATCAATTCATACGACAGTCACAGCAAGCTGTACTTCAGTCTGACGGTAAGGACCCATCAGAATGCAGAGCTTTGGGGCAGGATCATAAACAACGAGTTTATTGCATCCGCATACGGCAAGGTGATCACGGAGAGTCTTGACTACTTTGATTCCATACACGAGTGCGTCCACGCCGAGCATACCGCGGTGATGCCCAACCATATTCACGTTATACTGTCAATAGAAAAGTCCTGCTTCCGCTACGAGCCCACGGTTAGGGAGCTGAGATCATTCCTCAGCGATATTGCCAACGGATTTAAGCAAGCTTCTCAGGATAATATATGCACCTTCCTGCAGAATATGAACAGCATGGGACTTGAGCTTGAGGATGACCTTGACCTTTGGCACGAGGGCTGCAGTATCAAGCCTCTTGACTCCGTAAGAGAGTACGGCAAGGCAGTCCATCACGTCAAAAACAACGTGGCGCTGTGGGGGTCCGACAGATAATTCCCCATGTGATCACATCTGATCCAGTATTATTCTCTCTGCAACTCTGATACCGTCAACAGCGGCGGAAACTATGCCTCCTGCATAGCCCGCACCCTCACCGCATGGGTAAACGCCGACGATATTGGATTGCAGAGTTTCTTTATCCCTTTTTATCCTTACGGGCGACGAGCTGCGGGACTCCACTCCCGTCATTACTGCATCAAAGGTATCGTAGCCCTCTATCATTTTTCCGAATTCGGGTAGCGCCAGTTTTATTGAGTCTACGATAAACTCCGGCAGGCACTCTCTCAGATCGGTCGGCACAACGCCGGGCAGATACGACGGGGCAATATCTCCCAACTGCTTAGACGCTCTGCCCTTAAGCATATCGCCCACCAGCTGTACGGGCGCCTTAAAGTCAGCAGAGATATTATACGCCTTTTCCTCAATTTTACGTTGCAGCTCCATACCCGCCAATGGATGTTCGCTTCCAAAATCCTCGGGAGCAACGCCTACCAGCAATGCGGAGTTTGAATTCTCGGCATCTCTTGCGTATTCGCTCATTCCGTTTACCGCAAGTCTGCCAAGCTCCGATGCCGCAGGCACTACCACGCCACCGGGGCACATACAAAAGCTGTAAACTCCCCTGCCACCCTTTGGTGTGCAGGATATTTTATAGTCAGCCGCACCAAGGTTGGGGTGACCCGCAAAGGCGCCGTACTGGCTTTTGTCTATCATTTCTCTCTTATGTTCTATTCTTACACCCATGGCAAAGGGCTTCTGCTCCATATATAGACCGCTGTTGTGGAGCATTGTGACGGTGTCCCTTGCGCTGTGACCGAGTGCCAGCACCAATCTTGTGCAAGGCAGGCTGATCTCCCCGTCCTTATTTGCGATTCTAACACCTGATAGAACGTTGTTTTCCGCTATCAATCCAACTAATTTATGCTCAAACAGCACCTTGCCGCCAAGGTGCTCTATCCCCTGCCTCATACCGCGGACGATGTCTATCAATCTGTCGGTACCAAGGTGGGGCTTTGCCATATAGAGTATGTCGTCAGCCTTTCCGTCTGCAAACTCAGCAAAGGTCTCCAGAACAAAGGGGATTCTTTTGTCCTTTATGCCTGTATTGAGCTTACCGTCGGAAAACGTACCTGCACCGCCTTCACCGAATTGTATGTTTGTTTCTGTGTCCAGAATTCCTGTTTTTTTGAAAAAGTCAACGGCTGCCTTTCTTTCGTCAACCGCCTTTCCCCTTTCTATCAATATGGGGAGACCGCCGTTTTTTGCAAGGATGTACGCGGCAAAAAGCCCTGCAGGGCCGCTGCCTGCCACAACCACCTGCTCACGGATATTTGCATG
>JAGBHJ010000152.1 GCA_017935525.1 Clostridia bacterium
GTATATAACTACAGAAAATACTAATGCGCATAAAATCAAACATATTATCAGTTTTTTGTTTTTCATAAAGTACCTCCATTTCTTTACTGGGGACCATGTTGCTCGATCTGAGCTATCAAATATTCACCGTTAGCTTCATGACAAAATGGCTCAACCAAGCTATCATAATTACCCGGCACTATGTTGAGACCCCCCTTTGTAATCCTATTGTAGCATAGTGCAGATTAAATGTCAATAGGTTTTTAATACTTTTATAAAAAATTCTCACTCTTTTCCATTCAAGAGGAAACAACAGGAAAAACAGATGAAAGATCCCTCCCATTCACCTACAGCAAAGCCCCAAGGCAGTTCACCTCGGGGCTCTCATTCTCATCAGTTATACTTTGGCAACCAATCGCCATGAGCTTCGATGAGATCGTCGCACATTGCTACGATATCGTCAATAGAAAGCTCTGACGCTGTGTGAGGATCCATCATAGCCGCATGATAGATAGCCTCTTTCTTTCTTGTTACAGCCGCCTCAATGGTCAAAAGCTGAACGTTGATATTTGTTCTGTTCATTGCAGCCAGCACCTCGGGGAGTCTGCCAACCTTTGTAGGCTGGATACCTGCTCTGTTTACAAGACAAGCAACCTCAACGCAAGCCTCTGCGGGCAGGTTTTCGATGCAACCGTTGTTGATAACGTTGCCGCCGATCTTGTAGGGCTTATCCGTAACGATCGCTTCCATAATGTAGGACGCATACTCGTGTGTACGTGAATGGGATACGTTACCTGCAAGGTAGTCGTTCTTTGCGTTCTTCCAGCTTGCGATCTGGCTTCTGCAACGTCTGGGATATTCATCAAGCGGAATATGGTATCTGTCGATAAGCTCAGGATACTTGGACTTGATGTAGAAGGGGTTGTACTCGGAGTTGTGCTCACTGGATTCTGTGCAGTAGTAGCCCAAACGTCTTACGTAGTCAAGTCTTACCAAGTCCCACTCGGGTCTTTCAAAATCCACAGGCTCGCCCTCAAGTATAGCCTTTGCTCTCTTTCTGATCTCGGGGTAAAGGTCAACACCGTCAGCATCCTTCAGCTCGATCAGCCAGCCCATGTGGTTGATACCTGCGATAATCTCCTTAAGAGGCTCCTTGTAATCCTTAATGCCAACGTTACGCAAAAGATCTCTGGAACAGCCCTGAACACTGTGGCACAGACCAACAGTCTTGATGGGAGTGTATCTCTGCATATAGCCTGCCAGCATAGCCATGGGGTTTGTGTAGTTAAGGAAGTAAGCATCGGGGCAAACCTCTGCCATATCCCTTGCAAAATCCTCCAGCACGGGGATGGTTCTCAACGCTCTGAATATACCGCCGATACCCAACGTATCAGCAATCGTCTGGCGAAGGCCGTACTTCTTGGGGATCTCAAAATCCGTCACCGTGCAAGGCTCATATCCGCCAACCTGGATAGCATCCACAACAAAATCAGCCCCACGCAAAGCATCCTTGCGGTTTTCCACGCCAAGGTACTTTTCGATCTTTGCTCTGCCCTCGTTGATATTGTTGTTGAGTGCATTGACCATGATGTATGACTCCTCCAGCCTTTCGCCGTCGATGTCATACAAAGCTAAAGTGAAATCTCTCAATGCAGGTGTGCACATACAGTCGCCAAGAACGTTCTTTGCAAATACTGTGCTGCCTGCGCCCATAAATGTAATCTTACCCATAAAAATCTCCTTTTGAATATAATAAGGGGTCTTTACAATATTGTACCACAGCAGGAGAAAAAAATCAACATATTTTTATACACAAAAACGGCACTCAATCAGAGTGCCGTAGGGTTTATTCATTCTTGCTGTTTAGCTTATCAAGGTCAATGTCGGGATAGTCCGACGCCAACCCAATTACGTAGGCAATTTTTTCTTCTTCGTTGTACGCCACAAGTGCCGTCTTGTACTTCCATTCTTCCAGATGAAACACCCCGCCGTACCGTTCCGTAAACAATGCACCTGTATTTACAGCTACACTCGCATCCTCGCCCTCTTTAAGATATACGGTAAAATAAGTTCCGTAATACTTAAAGTGGGTTTCCCCCAGCGAAGCCTTATAAAACACACACTGTTCAGATGCAGTTACCGTTAACCATATTCTAAAAACAAAATAGCCCAAAAGCAACACACCTATAACCGTTGAGAAAGTAACCAATGCTCTTACTCTTTCCGCAGCATAAGTATACATCCGTCCTGTCAAAAACAACAAGGAAAGTGCCATTATTATAATGTAGACTATAAGCACCAGCATAATATTTCGCTTATAAAGCCGCACATCCAACGATTTCTTAAGCAAATCTTTTTTTGTCATATTCCCATCCTTATAATTTTGTTACTTTCACTACATACAGACCGTATTCATCTCTACCGTATTCTGTAACTCGCAAATACACCGTTTGCCCGGCAGACAAAGTGTACTCAATTCTGAAATCGTCCGTTCCGTTATGATCATTACCGCTGACGACCATGCCATCAGTCACCATTGCAGGGACAACCTCGTTAAAAAGCTCACCGTACATGTCTGATGAATTCTCGGTATAAAATACATACGTTCCCTGACTGGGGGCTGTAAATTTGTACCAATGATATTCACCCACGTTCAATGTGTTCGGAAAACCTACTTCCAAGCCAATATCGTATATTTTACCGGTGTTCACGTCTGTAAGATCTGTCGTCCTTCTGTCAAGAGCCTTTGTTGCGTCCTCTGCTCTTATAATGCCGTACACCGTTCCGTTCGTTACAGAATCTTCTCTCCATGCGTCAACCTCGTAATTCCAGCCTTCGTACGGAGCCCCAACTTCCAGCTTATACGACGCAACGTTCGTATCATGCTTTTCCGGATCGCAAAAATACCACGATATTCTTTCATACTGATCATGCTCATATTTTGCTGAAGACTCCAATGCAATCATCATCAAATATACATACTGAGCATATTTGGATATTTCGTGTTGCTCACCCGCAAAAAGAATTTTCTCCAATATTACAGCGGCAAGGGGCGATATTTCAATTTCATCATCTACCACCGTCTTTTCCGTTGTCATAAACCAACTGCGTTGGAACACGTTGACAGTAAGATTCAACCTTGCAGGCTCACCCTGTGCCTCATTACCATGGGACAAGTACGTCAGTTCCACCTTGCAATCACCCTGCAAGTATTCGCCGTCATACAGCGCGTTCCATACAGGAACAAGAGATTCCCACAGGTCCTTGCTCAACTGATGATCAAAGATGTATAACGTCATATGCTCCACATAAGCATCCGTCATTATATATTCATTGAACGGATCATCATTTTGTGCCACCTCGGACCAATCGTCTGTTTCAAACAGATCAAGTCCCAACACATCGTTATCCGATATCCACAAGGCAGCCTTTGCGCCTTTGTCATATCTCATTTCCGCCAAGGACACGTCCTGCGCCTTGTATTCAACATCGCACAAAATACTGTATTCTGCGTTATCGTCAAAAGAGTCATCCTTTGAATATACCCATATGTAATACGTTCCGGGAGTACTATCGACGACGATCTCCTCCGCAGTATTTGCTACGTTTTCAGATACTGCCACCTGCGTAATGTCTACCGTTGTGGCATTTTTTATATTGTCATGTCTAAACAATACAACGTCGTAGTCACATCCCTCAGGAATATCTGACAGCTCCAGCTTAATTTGAGCATTTCCCATAACGTCAAAGCGGTAAATATCCTCATCTACCGTACGTTCAACACCATCGGCAGTCCATTTTGCCTTATGTAGGGTGGCACTCTTGCTGACAGTGTAATTCTGTGGCTTTTCTCCGTTATATCCCTTTAACAAATATGCATCACCAAAGGAGTTGTTGCTCTCCATTTCATCCAACAGCTCTGTGGAATTATCGATCCACTGGTATGCCCCTGCCAACGGAGCTTTTCCGCTTTTGTTGGTTGATTCAACCTTGTCATTTTCAACTTTGTTCGTACAAGCAGGTGCTACCGTGCAGAACAGTCCCGCAAGCAAGCTTAAGACCAACAATACTGATATTTTTCTCCTCATTCTACTGTTTCACATCTCCTTTTCCACCGTCGTGGTGTCTGCCCGGCGTTATACACACTGGTTTTACTTCTTATATCGAGGTTGCCTATTCCACACCACTATGAAATGCGCTGTATTCATTTCTTCTTCATTTATTATACAATAAGCAATTTTATTTGTCAAGAAAAAACAAAAAAGTCGATACGATATGTACCGACTTTTTATTTGTGCTGATTAAGCGTTCTTTGCGATCTCTACGAGCTTTGCAAATGCTTCTGCATCATTAACAGCCATGTCAGCAAGGATCTTTCTGTTAAGATCGATGTTTGCCTTCTTAAGACCGTTGATGAACTTAGAATAGCTGAGGCCGTTCATTCTTGCAGCAGCGTTGATACGAGCGATCCAAAGCTTTCTGAAGTCTCTCTTCTTAAGCTTTCTGCCTTTGTAGGATGCTGCCATAGCACGCATTACGGAGCCCTTTGCTGCTCTGAACTGCTTGCTTCTTGCTCCAAAGTAACCCTTTGCGAGCTTCAATACCTTTTTATGTCTCTTTCTGGCGTTCAATGCCTTCTTTACTCTTGCCATCTGAATATTCCTCCTTAATTACTTGTACGGGATGAGCTTCTTTGCGAATGAAGCATCGCTCGGTGCTACGTAAGCTCCCTGACGGAGATTTCTTTTTCTCTTTGTTGACTTCTTTGTCAAAATATGACTCTTGTAGGCCTTGGATCTCTTGATCTTGCCGCTCTTTGTTACGTCGAGTCTCTTTGCCGCACCTCTGTGCGTCTTAATCTTAGGCATAATAAATGTCCCCCTTTTTATTCATTACCTGAAAGGATCGCAACTATGTTAAACGATTCCTGCGCAGGCTTCTTTTCGATTTTATATGTTCCTTGAATCAAGGAAATAAAGTTTTCAACCACTGTCACGCCGCTTTCCGGGTGTGCCTTTTCTCTACCTCTCAGCTTAAGTACGATCCTTACGCCGTTGCCGTCAGCCAATTCCTTTTCCGCCATTCTTGCGCGGTAGTCCATATCGTGCTGACCGATGCCGACTGTGAGCTGAATTTCCTTGACCTTGCTTTCTTTCTGCTTCTTTTTGGTCTCCTTCATTCGCTTTTCCTGTTCGAACTTAAAGCGACCGAAATCCATGATCTTTGCAACTGAGGGCTTTGCATCCATTGACACAATAACCAAATCCATGCCTCTGTCGATAGAAAGCTGGATGGCTTCTTCCCTTGAAATGATGCCGAGCTGACTGCCGTCGCTGTCAATAACTCTCAGCTCCTTTTCGCGGATCATGTCATTCATAATTACCTTTTTTACGTCTATGGTTATCACCTCCATAAATAAAATAAAGAGCGGATCATAGTAATCCGCTCTGAATGCACACTTTACCCGACACAAGTGCCGAACAAACATAAAAGGCATTACGCGTACCGAACAACGTATTTATCGTGCGGTGAGGAGCGGATAACTCTCTGCTTGATTGCGTTAACATGCGTATTATAGCACAAAACCTCGTATTTGTCAATAGGTAAAATCAATTTTTTGCAAAATTTCAGACTTTTTCGGTATTATTTGCCCTCTCTCAAGGACTTCATGTATTCGTCGATAACAACCACCTGGCCGCCCTCAAGTCTGGACTTTTCTGCCGCCATACATACAACGTGGCTCTCAACAGACTTGTCAACGGAGGAAACGGATGAGTTGAGCTTGCCCTCAAGCAGGTCAACAAAGTCCTTAACTACAAAGAAGTCGCCGCCGCCGTGGGAAAGATCATCAGTTTCGCTTGAGGATCTGTCGATCTGGTATTCACCCTTACCAAAGATGTTTACTCTGATGATGGGATCACCCATTGAGCCTCTAAGGTCACCCTTTGTACCCATTACGTGGATGCCTCTGCCGCCACCCATACCGGATGTAAATGCACACATATTAAACGTTACTGTCAGGTCGTCCTCCAAAAGCAGGTTTACTACCTGGTGGTCAACTACATCGTTATCGCACTTATAAGCACATCTGCCGTAGGGGCTTGTCTTGATGGTCTCCTTGAACTTGTCCATTTCGGGCTCAACAACGTCCATAGGCCAGCCGTATGTACCTCTCTCGATGTGGTCGAGGTAGTACTTGATGCTGTACGGACAATCCTTATATGCAGGGCAAGCCTCGGAGCACATATCATGTGCGCCCTCGGGAGCCTTATCACTCTTAAGGTGAGAAAGTGAGCCAAAGGAGGACAGTCTTACGCAATGTTTGCCTGTAAGCCAAAGGATCATATCCATGTCATGGCAGCACTTCTGCAGGATCATAGGGCTGCTGAGCTTGCTGTTTCTCCAATTACCTCTTACAAAGCTGTGTGCCTGGTGCCAGTAGCAAACCTCCTCGTTTGCCTGGATACACATGATCTCACCCAGCTCGCCGGAATCCATTATCTCCTTGATCTTTCTGTAATGAGGAACGTAACGCAAGCTGTGGCAAACAACTACGTGACGCTGGCACTCGTTTGCAACTCGTGCGATCTCCATGGACTCCAAGGGATCGTTGGAGATGGGCTTTTCCAGCATAAGGTGGTATCCCTTCCTGAGTGCGGGAATGGAGTGACCGTAGTGCTGCTGGTCCATCGTGCATACAAACAGAATATCAGCCAAACGCTCTCTTTCCAAAAGCTGCTCTGCGCTTTCAAAGCACATTTCTGCAGGAACACCGTATTCCTTGGCAAAGCGTTCAACCTTGTCGGGAATAATATCTGCACAAGCAACGATCTCAATCTTGTCCTTCAAAAGTGAACAGCTGTATGCGTGTGCAAAGCCTCTGTTGCCCAAGCCAATAAAGGCAACCTTGATCTTTTCATTTGACATTATAATCAACCTCTCAAAAAAATGATAGTATACTTTTGCGGAAAACCGCAGATCTTACAAATTCTCTCCTACCCACATAAGAGCAGCCTCCTGCTCGGGGTCAAAGCTTCCGTCGATATTTACCCAGATATCAACCGTAACGGGACATTCCACCTTACGGGACGCACGGATAAAATCCCTCATGTACTCCTTTGTGTGCTTGAGGCCGTTACTGCCCCATCCGCCCCATTCGCTGCAGGACTCCTTGTCGTAACCCAAGGGAGCCAAGGTATGCACAAGGGCACCTTCCCACTGATTATTTGCGGGTACGTGCAAAAAGTCGTTAAACTCACCGCACACAAAATCTTCATTATAATAGCCCTTCTGGAAGTAGGGCTTTACGCCGTCGTTAAACGCCACCAAGCCGTTGGGGTTACCTTTTTTGATCGCGTTATAGTAAATATCCAACAACTCATCCGTATAACCGAAATTATCCTTATAGCAGCCGTCTATCCACCATGCCTTTACCTTGTCGCCGTAGCGCACCGCGTACTCCTCCAGCACGCCTGCCCAATTCTCAACAAAGGGCTTGTCCACAGTCAAACCATCCTCGTACCTTCCCGAGCCGATAAAACCAAACCTATTACCGATGACCTCGTCCTTGTGAGGACCGTCACCCGTATAGTACAGGCAAAGGTCGATATCGTACTTTGCAAGTGCATCCGCAAGCTCCATGGGCAGATCCCTCGTTGCGCAAGCCTCGCCGGGCTTTGTGCCTGCTATCCTGTCATAGGTTGCATTGGGCGCCAGCATATGCTTTGTTCCCTGCATGAGTGTGATAAAATAGTAGCCCACGCCCATCTTGTGGAGCTTATACGCAAGGCGTTCAACGTCAAATTTATTTACGGCCTCGTTCCAGTCGGTAATGTTCATATCCAGGTTCTTTGTTGTTTTGGGACTACATATCTCCGCATACAGATAGTGGTTAAAAACACCCCATCCTCTTTTGGAAAATCTCTTTGCAGCTTCAGTCATAACGCACCTCCATGGTGTAATAAAGGCAGACGCCTTCACGTTGCTAATTATACCACATTACAACCTTTATTACAAGTGATTTTACAAATTTTCAGACATTTTTTGTGTTTTTGTCCCCTTTTGCATTGACAAACGGGATCAAAATGCTTATAATATTAGTAAATAATTTTCGAAAGGATATTATTATGGATACAATTAAGATCAACAAGAAGAACACTCTGATGGTTGCACACAGAGGTGTAAGCGGCTTGGAAAAGGAAAACTCCATGCCTGCATTTATTGCCGCAGGCAACAGAAGCCACTATGGCGTAGAAACAGACGTACACAGAACAGCTGACGGAAAGTTTATTATCCTCCACGATTCTGACACAAAGAGAGTTGCGGGAGTGGCCTGCAACGTTGAGAGAACGGCTTATGACGTTGTACGCAATATCAAGCTGTTGGATATTGACGGCACACCCGGCAGATGCGACCTTGGCATCCCCTCCTTGGAGGAATACGTGCGCATTTGTAAAAAGTACGGCAAGATCTGCGTTCTTGAGATAAAAACGGATCTTACCGAGGAAGAAACCGCAAGCATGATAGACGTATTTAAGGCTAACGATTACCTCGACGGCGTTATATTTATATCATTCGGCTTCCAGAATCTGCTCTGGGTAAAAAAGATAGATCCTTCCCTCCCCGCACAGTACCTCTTTGGCGAATACGATGAAGACCTTTGGGACAAGCTGGTAGAAAACAATATCGATATAGACGTTCACCATTCCCAGGTTACAAAGGAATTTATGGAAAAGGCACACTCCCTTGGTCTTAAGGTAAACTGCTGGACAGTTGACAACCCCGACAGAGCTCACCAGCTGGTTGACCTTGGCGTTGACTACATCACAAGCAATATTCTGGAATAAGGAGTAAGGAATGACACTCAACCTTTCAGAAATGCTGACCACAAAGCTTCCGCTAAAATTCAATGCTGACGGCAAATTCAAAATAATGATGATGTCCGACATCCAGGAAAAGCCCAATACCGACGGCAGAACGTTTGATGCGATCGGTCGTCTGCTTGATGCGGAAAAGCCCGACCTTGTTATTTTGGGCGGTGATAACTGTGACGGTCACTACATCACCACCAACGAGGAGCTGGAGCAATACGTTGCTCTTGTTGCTAAGGAGTTCGAATCCCGTTGCATTCCGTGGGTGCAGATATGGGGTAACCACGACCATGACGTTAAGCTGGACGAGGACTTCCATCAGTCCGAATACATGAAGCAGCCCCACAATTTGTCCCGGTCAGCCAAGGGTATTACGGGACAGTCAAACTTTGTTCTGCCCGTGCTCTCCTCCGACGGTAACAGCATTGCCTACAACGTATGGGGGCTTGATTCCGGCCCATGGTCCGGCAGACACACCGGCGCCAAGCTTACGGGCTTGTACAGAAAAGCCCAGCTTCCCAACAGAATACATCCCAATCAGGCAGACTGGGGTCTTATCTGTTTTGATCAGCTGATGTGGTACTACAACACCTCAAAGCAGATCGAGCAGGAGCTCGGAAGACTCGTTCCCGGATTTTTGGCGACCCACGTACCTCCCTACGAAATATGCGCTCTGTTCAACAACCCCGAGGAATGCGGCACAGTTGGCATTCGTCCCGAGCATTGCGACCTTTCCACATTTAACAGCGGATTGTTTGCCGCCATCATCCAGCGCGGTGACATAAAGACCATCTGCTCCGGTCACTCCCACGACAATTCCGAGTGCGGCACGTTCTGCGGCATTATGATGTGCCACGACAGCAGCGTGGGCTATAATTGCTACGGCAACTCACAAACAAAGGGTGCAAGAGTTTTTGAGCTTACGGAAAACGACCTTGACAATATCGTCACCAGAATGGTATTCTCAAAGGACGTTTGATTATCAACACATACCACCAAAAGCGGAGCAAATTGTAAATTGCTCCGCTTTTTTGTACAAAAACAGACCGCCACGATTGTCCGGATCATGGCGGTCTTCATCAATTATGTGTCAATGACACATCCAACTTTTAATCCCTGGAGCACTTTTCCGCATCGATGGCAAGCACCAGCATCAGCACGTACAACGCATCGGCAGAATTTGTCACGTCTATTACGTAGGTATCCGTCCAGTTGAACAATTCCTTTGACACCGTGGCAATACTGTTGCCGCTTGCATCAGTGACCTCGTAGTCCCACTCCAAAAAGCTTCCGTTTACCTCCCAGCCCTTCATGTCTATTGAGAACACGGGCTTAAAGAACGAAAACTCCTTATGAATGCTACCTATGAGAACGTCATCCCTGTAAATGTCAAAGGTAGGAAGAAATGAAAAAATCTTCTGCTTGATAGTACCAACAGTCTGACCTTGGCGGTTGTTTATAACCAGGCAATGACCCCATGAGGGCTTGCCCTCAACGCTGTAAAGCACCTCGCCGTTTTCGTCGTATATATCGTAGCTGTCAAACCACGAGAACATTCTTTGCTTGAATAAAAGTCTCATCACTTCACGATCAGGTTAAGGATCTTGTTCTTAACGTATATTACCTTTACAATATTTTTGCCTTCGATCTTATCTGCAACCTCGGCCTTTGCGATCTCTGCAACTGTTGCTTCCTCGCTATCCATGGGTACAACGATCTTCGCTTTTACCTTGCCGTTGATCTGAACGACCATCTCAACCTCATCGTCAGCAGTCTTGCTCTCATCGTACTCCGGCCAGCTTTCGTAAGCAATAGTGTCGTTATGACCAAGTATGGACCACATCTCCTCACCGATATGAGGACAGATACAGGACAGCATCTTGATGATGCCCTCTGCATACTTCTTGGGACACTTGCCCTCTTTATATACCGCGTTAACGAATATCATCATCTGGGAAATAGCCGTGTTGAATGCCAGCTTCTCAAAGTCCTCTGTGATCTTCTTTACGCTCTTGTGGTATATCTTCTCAAGTGCGGGAACCTCGCCGTCAACCAGGTTACCCTCCTCTGTAAAGAATGCCCATACTCTGTTGAGGAATCGCTTTGCGCCTTCAACACCCTGGTCGCTCCAAGGCTTGGAGACCTCAAGGGGACCCATGAACATTTCGTACAGACGGAGCGTATCTGCGCCGTAATCACGTACAACGTCGCTGGGGTTTACAACAAATTCGGGGAATCTCTTACCCATCTTGATGCCGTTAGCACCCAGGATCATACCCTGGTGAACCAGCTTCTTGAAAGGCTCCTTTGTAGGTGCCAGACCCTTGTTGTAAAGGTATCTGTTCCATATTCTGGAGTACATCAAGTGACCAACTGCGTGCTCGGGGCCGCCAATATAAAGGTCAACGGGCATCCAGTGCTTCAAAAGCTCCTGATTTGCAAACTCGTCGTTATTGTGGGGATCGATATATCTGAGGAAGTACCAGCTGGAGCCTGCGGAGCCGGGCATTGTGGAGGTCTCCCTTGTGCCCTTGATACCGTTGTCGTCATACTGCTTCCACTCTACTGCGTTTTCAAGAGGTGCCTTGCCGTTAACACCCTTGTAATTGTCCAGCTTGGGCAATACCAAAGGCAGCTCCTCATCCTTGAGCACGTGGATGTTGCCGTCCTCGCCGTGTACAACGGGCACGGGCTCGCCCCAGTAGCGCTGTCTTGCAAATATCCACTCTCTGAAGTGATAATTAACCGTTCTCTTTGCAACGCCCTGCTTTTCCAGCTTTGCTGTGATGGCTTCCTTTGCCTCCTCCACGGTAAGACCGCAGAATTCCTCGGAATTGATGAGCTTGTAGCCCTTGCCGAGGTAGTCGCCCTTTTCAAAAGCCTTTTCGCTTACGTCAACGTGACCCAGCTTTTCATCTCCGTCGATAACCTGTATCATGTCGATATTGTGTGCAATGGCATATTCAAAGTCACGCTGATCGTGAGAAGGCACTGCCATAACCGCACCCGTGCCGTAGCTTGCAAGAACGAAGTCGCCAATAAACATTCTGACTTCCTTGCCGTTTACGGGGTTGATGCAGGACACGCCCTTAAGCTCGCATCCCGACTTTGTCTTGTTGAGCTCTGTTCTGTCCATATCGTTCTTCTTGAGCGTTTCGTCGATATAAGCCTGAACCTCGTCCTTATTCTGAATTCTGGGCATCAACTGCTTTACGATCTCACCATCGGGGGCAAGCACCATAAAAGTAATGCCGTATATCGTTTCGATACAAGTAGTAAAAATAGAGAATTCTCCACCGCCCACGATCTCAAACTTTACCTCAACGCCAGTGGACTTGCCGATCCAGTTTTTCTGCATAAGCTTTGTGGACTCGGGCCAATCGATCTCCTCCAAGCCCTCCAAAAGCTCCTCCGCAAAGGCAGGCTGGTTGATTACCCACTGCTTCATGTTCTTCCTTACAACGGGGAAGCCACCTCTTTCGGACTTGCCGTCGATAACCTCGTCGTTGGAAAGCACAGTTCCCAGCTCCTCACACCAGTTAACAGGCATATCGATGTACTGCGCATAGCCATCAAGATACAGCTGCTTGAATATCCACTGTGTCCACTTGTAGAATTCGGGATCGCTGGTGGCTACCATCTTGCTCCAGTCATAGTCAAAGCCCAGCTCTGTCAGCTGCTTGGAGAACGTCTTGATGTTCTCCTGTGTAAAGCCGTCGGGGTGGTTGCCCGTGGTTACGGCATACTGCTCTGCAGGCAGACCAAATGAGTCGTAGCCCATGGGGTGGAGCACGTTATAGCCCTGCATTCTCTTCATTCTTGATACTATATCCGTTGCCGTGTAGCCCTCGGGATGGCCTGCGTGCAGACCAACGCCTGACGGGTACGGGAACATATCAAGAACGTAATACTTGGGCTTGGAAAAATCCCAAACGTCCGTCTTGAACGTCTGATTTTCAGCCCAATACTTTTGCCATGTCTTCTCTATTTCAGAATGTTCGTATTTCATAATTCCTCCGCATATCACTCGATAAACGTATCGTCATCGGATGATATTATTTCTCCGTCGGCAGCCACCTGTGATGACGTGCCGTCGACCTGTGTCATACTGTTCAATATAGTTTCTTTTATCTCATCTGCAACAGCAGGATTTTCCGCAAGATACTTCTTTACGTTCTCCTTACCCTGAGCAATTCTTTCGCCCTTATAGGAGTACCATGAGCCACTCTTTTCCAGAATGCCCAGCTCTGAGCCAACGTTGACCAATGATCCCTCGTTGGAAACGCCCTCGCCGTACATAAGGTCAAAGCTTGCTGTCTTAAACGGCGGTGCCACCTTATTCTTTGCGATCTTTGCCTTAGTTACGTTGCCCAGCACGTTTTCTCCGTTCTTGATGGCCTCGCCCTTTCTGATCTCAATTCTTACAGAAGAATAGAACTTAAGCGCTCTGCCGCCGGGTGTGACCTCGGGGTTGCCGTAAACAACGCCAACCTTCTCACGCAGCTGGTTGATAAAAATTGCAACGCACTTTGTCTTGTTGATGGTACCCGTAAGCTTTCTCAACGCCTGGGACATAAGTCTTGCCTGTACGCCCACGTGAGCATCACCCATGCCGCCCTCTATCTCTGCTCTGGGCACGAGAGCCGCAACGGAGTCGATTACTACCATATCGATAGCGCCGGATGATACCAAAGTATCCATTATCTCCAATGCATCCTCACCTGTATCGGGCTGGGAAATGTAGAGGTTGTCAATATCAACGCCTATCTTTTTTGCATATACGGGGTCAAGAGCATTTTCCACGTCGATATACGCCGCTGTTCCTCCGTTTTTCTGCGCCTCGGTAACGCAATGGAGGGCTATGGTAGTCTTACCCGATGATTCGGGTCCGTATATCTCAACTATTCTGCCTCTGGGCAGACCCTTAACGCCCAACGCTATATCAAGCTCCAGACATCCCGTGGAGATAGTGCTTACGTTCATGGTGGGTTTTTCGCCCATCTTCATAACGGAGCCCTTGCCGAATCTCTTATCAAGAGATGCCAACGCCTGCTGGAGAGCCTCCTCCTTGGATGAGGGCTCGCCCTTTACCTTCTTTTCCTTAGCTTCTGCCATATATATTTCCTCACTTGTTATAATTTACCGTTTATCATCTTCAGCGCGTTTATTATCGCCGTAGTTGCCGTATTGAATTTTATCTTATCCCTCGGACCGATAAAATTGTTTTTTGTCACGTTGACGCGGATACCGTGGTCATCCCTTACCGCAACACCAACGTACACCAGTCCAACGGGCTTTTGCGGAGTTCCGCCCGTAGGCCCTGCAATGCCCGTCACCGCAACCGCAACGTCACTTCCCGTGGCAGCAATAAGTCCTGTCACCATTTCTCTTGCCGTCTGCTCGCTTACTGCGCCAAACTCATCAAGAGTTTCCTTCTTGACACCCAAGTGCTTCATCTTTGCCTCGTTGGCATAGGTCACAAAGCCCTCGTTGAACACCGCAGAGGATCCCGAAACATCCGTTATTCTGGATGCTATCAGTCCGCCCGAGCAGGATTCCGCCGTAGCAATGGTCAAGCCTTTTGCGATCAGCTCTCTGACAAGCACCTTTTCGGGGGTATCGTCATCCTCGCCGTATATATACTGACCCAGCCTTTCGTAAAGGCTCCGCCTTACGGGGGCTATCAGTCGCTCTGCTTCTTCATCATTGTCCGCCATAGCAGTTATTCTGAAGGTTATGTCGCCGTTGCCCAAAAGGGGTGCAACTGTGGGGTTCGTCTGCTCTCTGAGTATGTCCTTTACCAGCATTTCCGCGCTGGATTCCCCTATACCGTATATTCTCAGCACATTGGACTTAAGCACCTTGCCGGTTTTTGCTCTCAAAATAGGCAGTGCGTAGTTGGTAAACATGGGGCAAAGCTCAAAGGGCGGTCCGGGCAAAGCCGCAAATATTTTGCCGTCCTCTCTTTCGTAGAGCATACCCGGCGCTGTTCCGAAATCATTATCCAGCACCGTGGCGCATTCGGGGAAAAGCACCTGCTTCAGATTGTTTTCCGACATGGGCTTATTCAATGACCCAAATCTTTTTATAAGGCTGTCGTAGCTTTTCTGATGCCGCACCATCTCCAGACCAAGGTAGTGGCAAAGCGCCTCCTTTGTGAGGTCGTCATCGGTTGGGCCAAGTCCGCCCGTCATAATGACAACATCGCACCTTTCATCCGCCTTTGCAATGGCATCTACAACTCTGTCCCAATTATCACCCACAACGGTGTGGTAATAAGTACCAATACCTATTGCGGCAAGCTCTCGGGATATAAACTGTGCATCGGTATTGGCTATCTGCCCAAGCAAAAGCTCCGTACCGACGGAAATTATCTCTGCCCTCATATTATTTCAAAGCCATCAGTAATCGCTGAGGCACTCCTTGTACTGTACAAAATATTCTACACCCGAAATTACCGTCAAAGCTGTCATGGCAATTACCATGATGGGAATGATCGGCAGGGGAATAATGGCCATGATGTTGTCCAACAGCAACATTGTAACCGTGATCATCTGCACCACTGTCTTTGCCTTGCCCCAGATGCTTGCGGCAACCACCTTTTTGATCTTTGACGCCGCCACAACTGCTCTCAAGCCCGTAACTGCCAGCTCTCTGAACACTATCAGCATTACGGGGATGGCGCTGAGCCTGCCCTGCTCCACCAAAACGATGAGCACCGTAATAACCAAAGCCTTATCCGCAAGAGGATCCATCAGCTTGCCGAAATCCGTCACAAGATTGTTTTTTCTGGCGATCTTTCCGTCCAGCATATCCGTAAAGGATGCGCCCACAAAAAGTAACGCCACTATGTATCTGAGCCAGTCTACCTTATCAGTAAAATACATCAGCACAAGTATCAGCGGGATACAAAGCACTCTCAACAACGTAAGTTTGTTTGGCAAATTCATCTTCTTCACGATCAAAGCACCTCTCCTTCGGAATCGTAATTATATGTATGGGTTATCTTTACCCTTACAATGTCACCTGTCTTAAGCTCCCTGTCCTTGCAGTTGACGATGACCGTACCGTCAATTTCGGGAGCATCTCTGAAGCTTCTGCCCAGATAAACACCCGTGCGCCTGGGGCTGTCGATAATAACGTCCAGCTCCTCACCCACTCTTTGAGCAAGCCTTGCGGAAACCAGCTTTTTCTGCAGGGACATTATTCTGTTTGCTCTCTTTTGCGCAATGGCGTGGGGTATCTGGTCGGGCATCTGTGCCGCGGGAGTACCCTCCTCTGCGGAGTACGTAAACACGCCCAGATTATCTATGGGGTTATCCCTTACAAACTCAAGGACCTCCTTGTGTTGCTCGGCAGTTTCCCCGGGAAAGCCCGTAATAAACGTTGTTCTGAGGCACGCCTCGGGGATCTTCTCCTTTGCGTAGCGGAAAACATCGTATATCTTTTCCTTGCCTGCTTCTCTGTGCATCCTTTGGAGCAGCTGCGTACTGATATGCTGTACGGGAATATCAAAATACGGCAGTATCTTGTCATTTTCCGCCACAAGATCTATCAACTCGTGGGATACTCTTGCAGGATTAAGGTACATAAGTCTTATCCAGCTGACCCCCTCAACCACTGAGATCTCCTTCAGCAATCTTATAAGGTCAATGCCCTCCTCCAGGTCCTGTCCGTACCTTGTGATGTCCTGAGCAATGACTATAATCTCCCTTTTGCCCCTTGCGGCAAGCTCCTTTACCTCGTCAAGAAGCACGTCCATGGGCTTACTTCTGAAGTCGCCCCTTATGTACGGGATAGCACAGTAGCTGCATCTGTTGTCGCACCCCTCTGCGATCTTGAGGTATGGGTAGGGCTCGTTTTTGTCCGTCATTCTGGGCAATCCCAAAAAGCAGGGCTCGTTGATGTCCCTCATCCATTGCTTGTTGTTGCCGTCAAGCTCGTCAATGACGTCTGCTATCTTGTCAAAGGCGGTAACACCCACAAAGGCGTCAACCTCGGGCAGCTCCTCCTCCAGCTCCTTTGCATAGCGCTGGGCAAGGCATCCCGTCATGATGAGGTACTTGATCTTTCCCTCCTCCTTCAGACGTGCGTAGCGCAGGGTCTCGTCAATGGACTCCTGCTTTGCGGATTCTATAAATCCGCAGGTGTTGACCACCACAATGTCCGCATCGTTTACGTCGGATACTATTTTATGCCCTCTTTGGGACATGATTCCAAGCATTTCCTCCGCATCAACTCTGTTTTTTGAGCATCCAAGGGACACCGTCATTATTCTGTAATTCATAGGCATCAATAATCTATATCTTTATCATCTGCTGTAAATCCAAGCTCATACTCATCACGTGACAAAAGCACCTCTCTGGGCTTTGAGCCAACGTGCGCACCAACCACTCCGCGCTTTTCCATCTCGTCAATAAGATTTCCTGCTCTGCCGTGGCCTATTCTGAATCTTCTTTGCAGCATTGACACGGAAGCCTCCTGCTCCTTGACAACAAAGGCTATTGCCTCCTCAAGCAGCTCGTCAGTTGCCGCCGCCTCAACAAATTTCTTGTCTATCTCCGTTATTTTGCTTTCCAGCGTCTGCTCCTGCACCTGCTGGGGCACGATGTTCTGACTTCTTACGAATTCCACAACTCTTTCAACGTCGTCATCCGATACCCATGCGCCCTGCACACGAAGACTTCTGTCCATATTTGCAGGCTTGTAGATCATATCACCGTTGCCAAGCAGCTGCTCCGCACCGATGGTGTCAAGGATAGTTCTGGAGTCATGGGATGACGATGTCTTCAAGGCAATTCTGGAAGGAATATTCGCCTTGATAACGCCCGTTACAACGTCAACGGAGGGTCTTTGCGTAGCGATCAACAGGTACATACCTGCGGCTCTTGCCATCTGCGCAAGGCGATAGATATGATCCTCCACCTCGTCGCCTGCCACAACCATAAGGTCGGACAGCTCATCCACAACTATAACTATCAACGGCAACGGCTGAAGATCAGGATCAGCGGAGGGATTTTTCTTCATCAGCTGATTGTACCCTCTCAGATCTCTTACGCCAACCTTTGCCATCTTCTCATATCGCTCCTCCATCTCCTTTACGCACCAGCCAAGAACGCCTGCGGCTCTCTTGGGGTTGGATACAACGGGGAACAACAAATGAGGGATTCCTCTGTATTTTTCAAACTCTACCTTTTTGGGGTCAACCATTATCAGCTTAACGTCCATAGGCGATGCCTTGTAGAGTATGGAAAGCAAAATGCTGTTTATAAATACACTCTTACCCGAGCCCGTCGCACCGCATATAAGGGTGTGGGGCATCTTTGCTATATCACCGATAATAATATTGCCTGCAATATCCTTACCAACCGCAAAGGCAAGCAGGGATTCCTTCTTTACGAATTCCTGGCTTTCCAGCAGCTCCCTCATGTAAACCGTGGAGCGCACCTTGTTGGGCACCTCTATGCCTATTGCCGCCTTGTTGGGTATTGGGGCTTCTATTCTTATACTTGCACACTCAAGGCTGTACGCCAGCTCCTTGTCCAGGGACGTTACCTTGCTCATCTTTGTACCCGAGGGCACGGAGCACTCGTATCTTGTGATAACGGGACCGTGAGTAATGTTTATCACCTTTGCGGAAATGCCAAAGTCGGACAACGTCTGCTCTATTGCCGCCGCCTTGGCGTATACCTCATCCTCATCAATGGGATCAACCGTGTAATCGTCGGGAGCTTCCAAAAGATCCAGCGACGGGAATATGTAGCTGGGCTCCGCATTGCCGTCCACGGGGGCTGCAACGCTTTCCATAGAATCGTCCAATATCTCGCCGTCAACAGTCATATTCATCACGCGCTCTTCCCCGGTTATCTCGGGCATTTCCGTGATGGTGGGGCGTGAACCCTCCATGCCGTAAACGTTGGACTCATTCTCATCAAACGGCATATCGTCATAAGCCTCGGGTGCGGGCTGCACAGGCTCGCTCCGTCTGTTGCGGTTAAAGCTTATAACGTTGGACTTCTGCGGTGCGGGTCTTGCCTGCTTGGGCTTTTCCTCATACTGCTCCTCGTAGCGTTCCTCTGCTGCGGGCTGCTTTTTCTTAAAGCCCGATACCGGAGGCTCAAACGCAGGCCTTGACTGCTCTGTCTGACGGGGTTGACCGTTGTTTACAGGCGGTCTTGACTGCTGAGGTCTTTGAGGCTTTGTTGCCACGTTCTTCATACCGGAACGGGTAAATTCGTGTTCCTTTTCTCTCTTTATTCTGTCGCGCTCCTTTACCTTGTTGACAAACAGCTGTGACATCTTGCCCAAGCTTCTGTTTGTTGTCAGCAGCGCCGCCAGCAATAAGCCCAAAAACAGAATCACGTTTGCTCCCGCTTCTCCAAAAAGGAATACTGCCAAATACGTCAACCAGGAAAAGAACAGACCTGTACCGATGCCGTCAAGTCCCTTGTAGTACGTGGACTTCATGAATATGGCAAAGGTATCGTCGTCAAACTTGTCGTAAGAAAACAGCTGCAGCCATGCGCCCAGCAAAAGTACTCCAACCGCAAAGGAAATAAACTTGCCTATCTTTATGTTAAGGCTTGCCTTTGCAATAAGGATAACTCCGCCAATTATCACCGCAACGGGGAGCACGTATGCAAAATAGCCGAACATACCGTGCATACACTGTATTACAACGTCGCCCAAAAAGCCCGTTGACATACCAAACAAGCACATAAACATAAACACGCCAAAGCCGATTATGATTATGCCGATAACCTCGTTGATGACCTTGTCAGAGAATGTGTATGCCATTCCCTCCTTGCGCAGACGCTTGCGCTCTGCTCGCTTCTGCTTGCGGATAACCTTGTTTTCCGCACTCTTTTCAAGCTTTAGCTTGCGGCTTTCGTTCCTGGCAATACGCTTTTCCTCTTTGTTCTGAAGATGCTCAATCTTATGCCTCTCCTCTACCTCCAGCTTTAGGTCATGGTATTTGGGCATTGAGTTCTTCTTTGCGGATACGGGCTTTTTGGCGGTGCTCTTTTTTGCACCGTACTGGGTCACCTTGCCTTTTTTGGCAGGCGATGCCTTTGAGCCCTTTGCCGCAGGCTTTTTTGATGAATTAAACGGTTTGATCTTGTCCTTTGAAGGCATTTCTTACACAACTCCTACTATTTTATGTTTTATCTCTTGTTTTTGTAATTTACGCGGATATCGCCTTTACAATGCTGTAAACTATGCAGAAAAGACCTGCACAAGCACAGTAGATTGCAAAGGGCTTCATGTTTCTTTTCTTCGCCATCATGTTGAGCATACTGAGGGACAAAAATCCGACGATTCCCGACGCTATAAACGCAATTATGTAGCCCGTGACCTGCGTATTTGAAAGCGACTGTTCAAACAGGTCGCCTATCTTAAGCACCACGGAGCCAAGCACCGCAGGCAATGAGCACAGGAATGAATACTTTACTGCCAGCTGAGTATCAAAGCCGCTGATCCTGCCTGCGAAGATCGTAGCACCGGATCTTGAGATTCCGGGAGTGATGGCACATGACTGGCACAGACCCACAACAAGGGCATCCTTGACGGTGATATCCTTTGCCTGCTTTGTGCCAACCTTTATGTTGCTGATGATGTACATCAAAGCGGAGGTAATAAGCAGCGCAATACCTATCACAAGCAAGCTTGTAAATACGGTTTCAAACAGATCCTCCAGCAAAAGACCCGCAATGGCAGTGGGTATGGTGGTAATGATGAGCATCAACAAGAGCACTCTGTAAGGTCTTTCCTTATTGTATATCTTATTTCTCTTGAAGATATCCTTTACCAGCTCTATTGCCTCAAACACAAGAGCTATAATGTCCTTGTAGTAGAAAACGCACACCGCTATCAGCGTACCGAAATGGAGCAGCACGTCAAACGCCACGCCGTTTTCAGAAAGACCGAATATCTCCTTGAATATAGCTATATGACCGGAGCTGCTGACAGGCAAAAACTCCGTCAGACCCTGCACGATACCTACGATCACTATTTTCATTACTTCCCACATAACGTTACCCTCCGTCCTGCTCATTGAGCTGTCAGATGCGCTGAAGAATTTTTCAGCTCCTTCTGCGCATATTTTTCATTCCCCTATATTTTATCATATTTGTGTAAAAAAAGCAATCCCTACGCTCAAATTTTATGAAAGAATTTGCCCTTCTATTCCCTCCCGCCACTTTGCCGTCGCCATTGACAAAACGTGAGTATTTTGCTTGTTTTTATATACAATAGTTATAAGGAAGGGATCTTTGAGCTTTGAAAATGTAAATAAATTATGAATTTGAGGCTAAAGTGGCAAAAAGTGGAGATTTTTTCTTATTTTTTTGAAAAAAGTACTTGAAAGTGTCAGAAAGTGGTGGTATAATATAGTAAACAAAAGTGGAAAGGAGTAGGCAGTTATGCTTTGCGGTAGAACTAACCATTCAATGGATGCAAAAAACAGAATAATCATCCCCCAGACGTTCCGCCAGGAGATCGGCGAAAACGTGTACGTCACCGTAGGGTATGACCATAACCTGTTTATAATGTCGTCAGAGACGTTTGAGGCTCTCGCCAAAAAGGTGCTTGACGTGCCGGAAACCTCTGTTGAGTCAAGAGAATTCCGCCGTACATTCTTCGGTAACGCCTCCATGTGCCAGTTGGACAAAACAGGTCGTCTTATTCTGCCGCAGATACTCATCGACCACGCAAAAATAGAAAAGGATGTCGTGATAATCGGCGTGTTTGACAAGCTTGAGGTATGGGCAAAGGAAGCCTACGACGAGTACCTCGCATCAGCTTCCGTCAACAGCATGGATGCCGTTTTGGAAAAGATGGCTTCCCACGGCGTGTAATACATCATGCAGGAATTTTCACACAAGCCCGTGCTGCTTGACGAGGTGATCTCCTCCCTCAATCTTAAGGAGGGTATGACGGTCATTGACGGCACTTTGGGCGGAGGCGGCCATTCCGCCGCAATTTTGGAAAAGATCGGCCCGACAGGACGGCTGATAGGCATAGACAGAGATAACGACGCCCTGGCGCATTGCAAGGAAAAATTTAAGGGTAACCCCGCATTTTGCCCCGTCAAATCCAACTACTGCAATATGAAGGAGGTATGCCGGGAGCTTGGCATCCAAAAGGTGGATGCAATTCTCCTTGATCTAGGCGTTTCTTCTTATCAGCTGGACAACGTGGAAAGAGGCTTTTCCTATATGCACGACTGCGCATTGGATATGCGCATGGACACCACTCAGGAGCTTTGCGCACACGACGTGGTAAACAATATGTCCGCCGAGGAGCTGGCAAAGATAATATGGGAATACGGTGAGGACAAGTTCTCCCGCCGCATTGCTGAATTTATCGTAAAGAACAGACCCATCAACACCACCTTTGAGCTTAACAAGGCAATAGAGGCAGCCATCCCCGCAAAATTCAGACGCGAGGGACCCCACCCCTCAAAAAGAACGTATCAGGCGATCAGAATATACGTAAACAACGAGCTTCAGCCCCTGGAGGATGCCATCAAGGATGCAGTATCCCTCCTTAACGTGGGCGGAAGACTGGGTATAATATCCTTCCATTCCCTGGAAGCAAGGGCAGTAAAAACAACCATGAAATACCTTGAGCTTTCATGCATCTGCCCCAAGCAATCCATAATATGCACCTGCGACAAGGTACAGGAGGTAAAAATGGTAACCAAAAAGCCTCTTGTAGCATCGGACGCAGAGCTTTTGGACAACCCTCGTGCACGCAGTGCAGAGCTGAGGGTATGCGAGAAGGTGGCACCCGTCCCCAAAAAGAACGGCGCCAATTACAGATAACATACGAAAGGACAAATAACCGTGGAGCAGAAATTTTCAGAAGAAACGATCGAATTCATCAGCACGAATTCGGAATTTATAAGTGCTCACGTGCCTCAGAATGAATATAATCCCGGTACAGCCGCGCCAAAGCTCCCCGAGCTTGAGCCTAAGCAAACACCCGAGGTACACCAAGAGCCTGAGGTACAGCCCGTCCGTCAGCCCAAGCCCAAGCAAAAGCGTCCCAGCTATGCGTTTTCGTCAATAATGACCATATTGGGCATAGTAACGGTTGCCGCTTGTGCGTTCTTCCTCCTTTCCAGAGAGGTTACTATTCAGGAACAAAAAAATTCGATTCTTGACATAAAGGAGAGGATAGAGGAATTATATGTAGAGAGGGATGACCTCAACACAAAGTACAACGCCGCCATTGATATAGACGCTATATTCGACAAGGCAATGAATATGGGTATGCACGCCCCCGAGGATGGTCAGCTGGTTACGATAGACTGATCCCAAGCAGATAAAGTTCTCCGCATACATCAATGTGAATACATTATACTGCACAGCCAAACACACAATCTGATCATGAGAGTGAACGGTATGCTGTACTGTTCACTCTTTGAGTTAATAGCAAATAACCAAAAACAAAAAAGTAAAAAATAAA
>JAGBHJ010000153.1 GCA_017935525.1 Clostridia bacterium
GGTATCCTTCGTAAGGGGTGAGTTTTATTTGTAATTTGTTGTATTACTTAAAGATGGTTATTCCGCCGATATAGGGGAGCTCCTTTGCCTTACCCTGCAATGCATAGATGATGCCAAGAATCTGGAAAATAAACAGTATAACGCTGATTATCCAGAAGATCACGCCCAGAATTGCCAAAACGCTTGTCAGAATGCTTGAGATGATGGAAAGCAACAAGCTTGCCAATGAGAGCACTACGCCCTGGTTAAGATGGAATTTTGCATACTTGGAATCCTTAGCCAAGAAAAGCGGAATGATAAACAGTATCCACAAATAAGGGAGGATTGCCATGATCTTATTCTTTTCGATGTCTGCACTGTCCATGGAGCTTGTCCTGTCGGGTGTGTCGTTGATCATTGCGATGATGTTTTTCTTTTCTGCCATAAAATAAACCTCCGAAAATACAGATATAGACAATTCTGTCTGAATAAATTATACAATATTTCTTTTATTATTTCAAGAGGAATATTGTAATATTTTATGGTAATTAAGGCGGATTTTGTAAATTATGTGTGAACAGCGGCAGAATATGTCGCAAAAACATGGCGTTTGACGTATAATGATATAGAAAAAAACAAGATTTTATCCAAAAGGATAAAGTTTTATGAATTTTGTGTTGAAAATTTTTGAATTGTGTGGTAAAATATAATCAAATACAGACGGAACGCCTTTGGGTGTGGCCGTTAATACTTACAGGGGGGAAGCACAATGGAGAAGAAGCTTTGCAAGTCTAAGGATAAGAAGCTTTGTGGTGTTTTGGGCGGTATCGCTGAATACTTTGGTATCGACGTAACGATCACAAGACTTATCGGTGTTCTGTTGATTCTGTTTACAGGCGTTGGTCTTGTTGCTTACATCGTAGCAGCATTGTTGATGCCTAAGGCAGAGTAATTGGGTTTTGAGTTGAGAGGGCGCCGTTCATTTTGGACGGCCTTTTTCATTTTGTGATGTTGAAATTTCGAGACCGATGTGTTATAATTATAAGTGACGGGGTCCCCCGTAGCTATGTGTATTCTTTGAGGAGATAATGATATGGATAATAAAAAGAAATTGTACCGTTCCGAAACTGATAAAAAGCTTTGCGGCGTTTGCGGCGGCTTGGCAAAATATCTTGACGCAGATTCAACCATCATAAGGCTCATCGCCATTTTGCTGGGCTTTGGCAGTGTGGGTACGGCGATCATTGCGTATTTTGTTATTGCGATGGTTATGCCTGTTGATCCCGAATAATTGATATTGGCTTATGAGGGCAGATGCTTTCTGCCCTTTTTGCATAGTGGAGGAAATAGATTATGAATTTCAGCTTTATGACGGCATCGGCGATATTGTTTGAGCGCGGCGCACACAAAAGGCTCGGGGAGATAGTGGCTCCAATGGGCAAAAAGGCGTTGGTGCTCCACGGAGCATCCCTTGCCGAGGAGATAAAGAATGCGTTGACAGCATCCCTTGACAAAAACGGCGTTGAATACGTGCTTTTGCAAAATCCGTCGGGTGAGCCTGAGGCGGAATACGTTGACAAGGCTGTGGATGCATTCTGTGCCAATAACTGCGACGTTATAGTTGCCATCGGTGGCGGTAGCGTTATTGATACGGCAAAGGCGGCGTCGGGCTTGGTGACAAACGGCGGTGTGCTGAAGGATTACCTTGAGGGGGTTGGCATCGGCAAAAAGATAGTCAACGACCCGGTACCCTTTGTGGCTATGCCAACAACCCACGGCACGGGAGCAGAGGTCACAAAGAATGCGGTAATAGGCTCTGCGGCACAGCACTTCAAAAAGAGCATCCGTGATGACAGACTTCTGCCAAATAAAGTGATAGTGGATGCGGAGCTGATGGTCAGCCTGCCCCAAAAAGCCACGGCAAATTGCAGTCTGGATGCACTCACACAGCTGATAGAGGCGTACACATCGTCAAAAGCAAATGCCATGACGGATGCGTTGTGTATATCTGGGCTTGAGGCTGCGGCAAGAAGCATTTACACCGCATACGACCACGGCGGAAACCTTGACGCCCGCGAGGATATGGCGTATGCTTCCCTTATGAGTGGAATCTGCCTTGCCAATGCGGGCCTTGGCGCAGTGCACGGAATAGCCCCTGCCTTGGGAATTACGTACGGCATATCCCACGGGGAATCCTGCGCGCTGATGCTTGACCACGTTATGGAGTACAACCTGCCCTATGCGGTTAAAAAGTATGCAAGGATCGGCAGAATATTGACTGGTAAGGACATTGCGGACGATGACGAGGCGGCGCTTGCGGCGGTAGAATACGTCAGAGCGCTAAAGGCACATATGGGTATTGCTAAGGATCTTAAGCATCTTGGAATAGGCGAGGCGGATATTGACGTATTGGTGTCCCGTTGCAGCTCCAACAGCATGAACGCAAACCCTGTGAAGTTGGATAAGGCTGAGGTTGCGGAGCTTATCCGCAAGAGAATATGAGGAGAGAAGAATGAAAAGCCATTTTTTTGCATACCTTATGCGAATGAAAAACATAAAGCGCTGGGGTCTTATGCGCAATACGGAGCAGGAGAACATAAAGGAGCATAGCCTTGACGTGGCATTTATCGCTCATGCGCTGGCGGCTATTGCGGTAAACGTTTACGGCAAGGACGTTGACGTCAAAAACGTTGTGATGCTGGCAATGTATCACGACGTTTCCGAGGTTATAACGGGTGACCTTGCTACTCCCGTAAAGTATTTTAACCCGGAGATAAAGCTGGCGTACAAGCAGATAGAACGAGTATCCCTTGATAAAATAAAGAGCATGATACCCGAGGAAATAAAGTCCCATTACGACTGCCTTGATGGCGGCAACGAATACGAGGAGATGCTGGTAAAGGCGGCTGACAAAATATCCGCATACTTTAAGTGCGTGGAAGAGTTGAAGTCGGGCAATACGGAGTTTTCCACGGCAAAGGATACCTTGCTTGCCTCTGTAAAGGCGTTTGCGCTACCCGAGGTGGAGTATTTTATGGAGCACTTTGCTGACAGCATAGGTAAGACCCTGGACGAGCTGAATTAAGGTGCGGGATCACAACGGATAACGCAAAGAAAAAACAACGAAAATAGTATCAAAAGCCCTCGTTCCACAATGGGTGATGCTCTGTTAAGAGTATCAAGCCAACGGAACGAGGGTATTCTTATTTATTGATCTTTGGACCTTTTATATTTGCTGGGGGACATTCCCGTATGCTTCAGAAATTGCTTACTGAAGTGATACTCGTCGCAAAATCCCAGATTGTACGCAACCTCCTTGACACTTATCTCGTCAAAACGGTCAAAATAGGACATTGCCTCTCTTATCTTGAAGTCCAATATATACTGGTGGATGGTTTTTCCGAAGGCTGCCTTAAACTTGTTTTCTGCCGTTTTGACGGATACGTTCATCATATGCGCCAATTCTTCATTCCCAAAGAATTTTTCAGGGTACTCGTGTATGATGCTCTGTATCTTTTGAGCGACCTTGATCTCCTTTGAAGACATATTTTGTGATGTCAGCTCACATAGCAAAAGCTCAAAGTACAGATTTGCCTTTCTCTGCTCACCCGAAAGCTTTGCGTTGACCACCTCGGCAAACAGCTTTTTGATGTTTTTGTTTTGGGAGGCGTCCATAAGGGTATCGATACAGGAAAAGGAGTCGGTATTCTCAAACATATCCCCATCCTCCTTGGATACGTGAAAATACATGGTCTTGGTCTCTGCGCGGCAGGGGGTGAGCCCGTAATGGGTATTGTCGGCAAAGAGTATCAGCAAGGAATCATCGTGAAGGTCGTAGTTCTGCCCGTTCTGCCCCAAAGACCATTCTCCGTGGAGCAGATATATAAAATCATGCTCATGCATCCTGCGTTTGGGGTGTACAAACGGAGCTGTGTAGAAATTGATGTTGGCATCGGTTATTGTATGGATGTTTTGGGTGGAAAAAACGTTTTTCATGGTGCTCCCTCCTGTCTGAGCTTATTATATATCTGTCTTTGCAGTTTGTCAATATATATTTTGCATTTTTACACATCTTTTTTGTCCGATTGCAAATTTCAATTTTTGCCGTTTTGTTTTATACTGAAGATAACGAAAGAAACGAAGTATTTTTGCGAGGGAAAAACATGAGGATCTTTTTTAAGGGCTTTAACTACTCCCAGGACGGCCCGGGCAATCGATTGGTATATCATCTGCAAGGGTGCAATATGTGTTGCCCTTGGTGCTCAAACCCCGAGGGAATGCCTTTTGAGGGCGGAATGGAATACAGCACCCTGCAGATAGTGCGGGAATGCGAGAGAAGTCGTGCGATGTTCTTTTCCGGCGGAGGTGTGACCTTTACAGGGGGTGAGGCAACGATGCAATGGAAAGAGCTGAACGAAGTTCTTGAGAAGCTTGGTGAGCTTGATATACATACGGCGTTGGAAACCAACGGCACGTCCCCACACCTGCCGCTATTGCAGGAGCACGTGGATTATCTGATGATGGATTTTAAGCATTACGACGGGGATGCCTTTCGTAAATTCACAGGTGTCGAGATCACACCGCTTCTGCAGAATTATGAGTATTTATGTGCCATCGGCAGGCAGCTGCACGTCAGAATTCCGCTGATCAACCACGTCAATGCTGACGACCCCAAAAAATTTGCGGAGTATCTTTCGAGTTACGACACCTCAAACGTCGTATTTGAGTTTTTACCGTATCACGAATACGGCAAGAAAAAATGGAAAACAGAATATAAAATGACTGATGCCTTTGTCAGCGCAGAGCAGATAAAGAATTTTAAGCAGACATTTGCGGACTATGGGCTGAAGCAGATCAATACGTAAGGAGAACAGCTATGTTTGAGCAGATTTACAAAAACGGTGAGATCACCCAAATGGCAAAGGAGTTATATCGTGAGGAGCGCAATATCAAGCGCCTTGACGGTTGGTTCCGAATAAAAGAGATAGAAGCAATGGCGGAGGAAAAATACGCAGATTGCGGCAAGGAGGAGAAAAAGGCGTACCTTTTGTGCGAGTCATTAAAGCAGATGCCCCTTTCCTTAAGTGACAACGCCATTTTCGTCGGCACACAGAGAGATGCGTTTGCAAAAAGCTATGCGGTGATAAACCCCTCTTTTAAGGTGGAGGGCTTTTCGGGGTATTGTGATCCTACAGCCATATACAACGACATTGAGCCAAACGAGGAATTTTCCGCAGAGCGTATTGACCGTATGCGCCGTTATACGGAAAAAACTCCCATGGTGGACAAGCTGAACAAAACCTACGATAAAGCGGAGTCCTACACTAAAGAGGTGGTATTTTTTGTGGAGCAGGTAACGGGACACGTTGTTCCCGATTTCCGTGCGGCATTAAGATACGGCGTGGATAAGCTGATCGCTGAGGCTTCAGCAAAGGACGGAGAATACTACCGTGCGGCAGTAATTGCCTTGAACGGTGTAAAGATATTGATCACAAGATATCTTGATCTTGTGAATGAAAAGAAGGCAGCTGCAGATGCAAAGCAGCTTGAAAAGCTGAATATTATAGAGAAAAACCTCACACAGATCTGCGGAGGCCCTGCAACCGATCTTGCACAAGCCCTCCAGCTTTATATTCTGCTCTGGCAGGTTATGTGCATCGAACAGGCACCAAACCCCTACGCATTTTCCGTAGGAAACGCTGACAGAATATTTGAGCCATACAGAAACGGTCTGACACGCGAGTCTGCCGCAGAGCTCTTTAAGCATTTCCTCGTTTTCTACAACGTTGGTGACAGAAGCTGGGCTATATCCCAAAACGTCATCATCGGCGGCAGGGATCTTGACGGTAACGATCTGACGAGCGTCATGTCCTATGCGATACTTGACGCTTATTACGATATGAATCTCCCGCAGCCCATCCTCTCTGTCAAGCTCCACAAGAATACTCCCGATATCCTTTACAGCGAATTGGGAAGATTTTTCTTCAGCGCAGGAGTTCTTACGCCGTCTTTGTTTAACGACGATGCTGTGTTTGAGGTTCTGGAGCAAAACGGAGTGGAAAGGTGCGACCTGCAGGATTATTCCATTGCAGGCTGCCAGGAGCCTTTGATCATGGGAAAGGACAACGGAAATACCACCAACAGCTGGCTCAGCCTTCCCAAGGTGCTGGAAATGGTGCTTACGGGCGGCGTTTCAAACGTTACGGGGGAGAAGCTTATCAACGTTGATAAGTGTGATCTGTCAAACGTCCGTAATGCCTTTTACGATGCGCTCGAAAACGTTATTGACGCTATGTGTGAGTCAGCAAACGGAGCGTCCGTTGCACTTTCCGAGCTCAGAGTTCCTTTCCTGAGTGCATTTATGGGCGGCTTGGAATATGGCGCAGATATGCGTGACACTCAAAAGCAGGGAACAAAATATAACGGAAGCGGATGCCTTGTGCACGGACTTTCGGTAGTTGCGGATTCATTTGTAGCTATTGACTGCTACTTAAAGGACTACCCCGACGGCAAGGCAGAGCTTGTGGACGCCTTGAAAGCAAACTTTGAAGGCTACGACGATCTGCGCAAGTACCTCCTTTCTTGTCCTAAATTCGGAAATCACGAGGAGATCGTTGACAAAGAGGCAAGGGAGATTGCTTTGAAGGTATCAAAAATGATCCGCGCAAGAAAGAATTACCTTGGAAACAGCTTCCGCCCGGATTTTTCCAGCCCATCCACCCACTTGCTCTACGGATATTGGGTAGGCGCAACGCCCGACGGCAGAAAGTCCCGCGATATGCTTGGATACGGTGTTGACCCCCTTTACGGTGCGGCATCCGGCGGTCTGGGATTCAGAATGCTCTCCAACATGGAGCTTCCGTTTGAACAGTTCAACGGCGGATACGCATCCCATCTGGGCATAGATCCCAAATATTTTAAGGGTGAAAGCTTGGAGGAAAAGGGCTTGGAATTCAAGAACAACGTTATTATGCCCCTGTTTTTTAACGAATACAAGACGGGCGTTTCTCCGTTCTATCTTTACGTAAACGTAACAACGCCCGAAACTCTCCGCAAGGTTTTGGCAGATCCCAAAAAATATGCGCCCAGCGGCGTTTACATTATGAGAATTCACGGAACGTTTGTAAACTTCCTTGATCTTTCTCCTGCAATTCAAAACGACTTCATCACTCGTCTTGACCCTGCTTCTACTTCAATCGGATGCTGATAGGAGGCGTATATGAAGGTCATTGGAATTGATGTAGGCACTACCGGCATCTGCGGCGTTTTGCTGGACGGCGAGAACGGAAAAGTGATCGGATCAAAAACCGTCAATTCGGAGGCGTTTATCAAAACCTCCAACGAATGGGAAAAGATACAGGACGTGGATAAGATAATATCGATCTCGTTGGATATCTTGAATTCCTTTTTGGACGATCATGCAGAGGATGTTGTGGCGATAGGGCTCACGGGGCAAATGCACGGTATAGTTTACGTTAATGCTGAGGGCGTGGCGGTAAGCCCCCTTTACACTTGGCAGGACGGACGAGCAAATCTGCCATATAAGGGTACGACCTACGCAGAATATCTCGGCAGCTTTTCGGGATACGGCAACGTTACCGATTTTTATAACCGGGAAAACGGGCTCGTACCAAAGGATGCTGTAACGTATTGCACTATTCATGATTATCTCGGTATGCTGCTTTGCCAAAACAAAGAGCCGATATTGCACGCAAGCGATGCGGCAAGCCTTGGCTTTTACGATATGGCGCAAAGAAAGTTTGATTATGATTATAATGCACGTGTAACCGATGGTTTTGATATCATCGGTACTTATCGGAATATTCCCGTTGCAGTGGCGATAGGAGACAATCAAGCAAGTGTGTTTTCTACCCTTGCAAGCACGGATGACGTTCTCATCAATGTTGGAACGGGCAGTCAGATATCTGTTGTTTCCCACCGACCGATCGTAGCAGATGGAATTGAATGCAGACCCTATGTGGACGGTAAATACCTTATCGTTGGCGCGGCGCTTTGCGGCGGCAGAGCGTATTCGCTCTTAAAGGATTTTTACAAAGAGCTGCTTGATGCGGCAAACTGCAATGACGTTGACGTTTACGGCGTAATGGATCGCCTGCTGGCAAACAAAGAGACCACATCCCTCAAGGTGGATACACGCTTTGCAGGAACTCGCGGAGATGCCAACATCAGAGGCAGTATTTCCAATATATCCGTTGAAAATCTTACACCGTCGGATCTGACGGTGGGCGTTCTATACGGCATGGTAGAGGAGCTTTATAATATGTACCTCAAAATGGGTGTGCATCGCGTTGGGATCGTAGGCTCGGGTAACGGCGTGCGGAAGAACCAATCGCTTATCCGTATTGCAGAGTCTGTGTTTGGCGGCAAGCTCAGAATTCCGCTTCACACGGAGGAGGCGGCTTGCGGCGCGGCTCTGTTCGCACTGGTTAGCGGTGGAAAATATCAAAGCGTGGCTGAGGTGCAAGGGCTGATACGATATACGGAGGCTTAAAACGGCAAGCCTTTGATAAGCTGACAGTACACAGAAGCAACTATATTTGAATGCACGATCTGCATTTGTGATAAAATCCCCGACGGCAATTAAGCTGTCGGGGATCAATGAGTTATAATATGGTTTTTCTTATTTCAACTCATCTATCAATTCATATAAAATATTGCAGTACTCCAATGGTAACCGGTGCTTCTCGTTGTATTTTTCCAATAGGTCTGTGATCCGGTATTTATAATCTGATTCATTGATATCGGTATCATCAAACTCTATTTCGTTTGCGATACTTACGCCGAGAGTTCTCTTACCAGATAAGTATTTAATTAAACTGCGATGAAACAGACGGGCTACTTGGTACGGTGTATCGTTTCTCAAAGCAAGCGTGGTACACGCAGTTTTGTTTCCGGAATAGTCGTGGATATGGATATCATCGGTATGGAAAAACTGATCTTCCGTAATATCTATTTTTTCAATTATCTCCAGATCTACGGCAACACCGTCCTCATAAATGATTATAAGGATTCCTAACGGCCTGTGAGTATAGGAAATGTACACCGGCTTACCATAAGTGTATATGAGCTTTTGGACAACGTTGATGCTGCAAAATACGCTTATATCTACGTCGGAAAACTCAGTAGCCGTGCCTGTTGAAAAAGATCCTCCCAACCAGATGTGACATTTGTTCTCTTCCGCAAAATGCATAACGTACTCAATGAAATGTTGTTGGTTGTTTTTCATTTGTAAAGCTTCCTTTCCGATTTGTATTAACGTGACTATCTTGTGTTTTTTGAGAAATTATCGGTATATTATAACACACAACGGCAGAAAAAACAATATTTCTGCCGAATACTTTTTGAATATATGTGTTAAACAGTATGTTACGGTATTATACAGGTGCAAGGCTATTTTCCGATCCCGAACTTTTTCCCCAGCTTTCCCAGAGCTCTTGTTTCTATTCTGGAAACGTAGGACCTGGAGATACCCAGTCTGTCTGCAACGTCCTGCTGTGTCAGCCCATTTCTGCCGTTTCGCCTTGTGTCTCCGTTTAGCCCATACCTAAGCTCTATTACAGCCCTTTCCATGTCCGTCAGGCAGGTCTTTACAAGGGCAAGCATCTTTTTTATGTCGTCACGGGATTCTATCTCCTCGTAGATATCTTCATCGTCAGCCCCCAGGATGTCCCCGTATATCATTTCGTTGCCCTCGTCATCACATCCCAGACAATCGGACAAAAGTACATTGCCGGAGTCCTTTTTTGAGGCACGTATGGTCATGAGGATTTCATTTGCTATCCTCACCTAACGGCTCAATATGTTGCATATCCTGAATGCCTGATAAATCGCATTCGCCGTCGGCATCTAAGCGATATATGTGCGCTTCTTTTCCGTCCCATCTCACTTCTTTGATCACCGATTTGATCAACTTGCGCTTTTCGTCTACTGTGTAGTCGTCGATACTATTACTTACAGAAGATAATTTTTTTGATATGACGTCAAATTCCAAAGCGGATAAGTTGTTTTGCTGTGTTAATGCATCCAATTCCTCAAGACGGCTATTCAGACGTTCGTTTTCGGTGCGCAATTCGGTGATTTGCGCCTTGATTCTTTCCTCAATAAACGCATCTTGCACCTTTATAAATTTATCCACACGTAAATTGATCTCATTGTCATTTGCTTTGATTTTATCCTTTATAACTACTTTTTCTTCTTCGTAGTTGTCGTTAGCAGAGCTCAACTGCTTTTTTAGTGATGCAATCCTACTTGAAGCGTCAGAGTTTGTTTTTTGAGAATCCTTGATAGCTTTGATCACTTCCGCATCAATTTTGTTTCCGTTTACGTTTTTGACATGGCACAAATGGCTCTTGCTTTTCTCCTTAGTCGAGCATAAGTACACAAACGACGGTTCGCCGTCGGCAGTTAGTCTGCCCGACATTTTGGGTCTCATATAGTCGCCGCATTCAGCACAGCGTAACACACCTGACAAAAGGGCAATATTACTCCTCGGCTTGCGGTAACTTTTTGATTTATTTAGATCGAGCATATTTTGCACTTGTACCCATTTCGCACCGCTTATTATTCCTTCGTGCTTTCCCACTGCAACGATCCACTCAGATAAGGGTTTGACTTTGTTTGCGTTACCTTGTTGCTGTTTGGTTTTGTTATATGCCATAATTGCGTGCACACCGTCAAATGCTGATTTTTCTGAAAATAGGTCAGCATCGTTTTGCGTCAGATAGTTATACATATCTTCATCTGCGACACAATAAACCGGGTTTGTCAATATGGCTCTGATAGCAAAACGCGAAAATCTTTTACCGGTTTTTGTAGTGTAGCCATTATTCATTAAAAATTGCTCGGTTTGTGAGAGTGCATTTGTTTCAATGAATTTATCAAAGATCAATTTTACGATGACAATTTCTTCGGGGATCGGCTTAAGTATACATGACGTATGTGTTTTGCCGTTTGCTGATTCGTGCAAAATGCTCTCGGATTCGAACCCTGTGGGAGTTGTCCCTCCAAGCCACCTACCGCTTTTTGCGAGTTCATGCATGTTATCTCTGATACGTTCAGCGATAGTTTCACGCTCCAATTCCGCAAAAGCTGAAGCAATGTGGAGCATAGCTCTATTCATAGCGGTGCTTCCGTCGAAGTCTTTTTCTTTAGTTGATATAAATGCAATGTTACGATTAACCAAATCCTCGATTAACTTTGCAAAATCTCCGACGTTTCTACTAATTCTATCCAAACGATATACCACAATAGCGTCAAATTTACCTTCTTTTGACTCCTTGAGCATTTTTTGAAACTGCGGACGCTTCAGGTTCTTTCCTGAAAATCCCTCGTCTTCGTAAACACAAGCGTTATCAGCAAATTCTTTTCCGTAGTTATCAGAAATGTATTTTTTGCACATTTCTATTTGGTTTTCAATGCTTTCGCCTTTGCCTGTGAATTTGGACTTTCTTGAATAGATAGCAAATTGTTTTATTTGTGCGCTCATGTGAAGACCTCCGAAAGTGTGATGTATGTATATGTATTATAACATAAAAACTGCGCTATCCGCATTTCTACCTTGATCGATTCAATAATCACATTATAACAAACGAAGTTTGTACCTTGTATGTGATTATTATATCATAATGAAATGCGCTATCCGCATTTCTACCTTATACGGTTCAATAATTACATCAAAGAAGCGTTAGCTTCGTTCATTAATGTAATTATTATATCATAATATCCGGAAAATAGAAAGAGATTTCCTATACTTAAAGATACCACACCAAAACCCACGCTTACATTACTTCCATAATATCAGATTTTGGAAGTAAAAACCTTTGTATTAACCTATTCTCTTAATCGTCTCTGAAGTCGAGAAAATTTTATGACTTTACATAAACTTTACGTTATCAAAAGGTGTGTATGGTAGTGTGATTTTTGGAAAAGGGGTATAATAATGGCGTAATCAAAACAAAAGGAGATTTTTGAAATGAAAAAAACAATTACATCATTACTTGCAATCGTACTTACTCTTTCTTGTGTGTTCAGCCTTGCGGCTTGCGGAAACACCGAGAAGAACATCACCGTTGTTGTGA
>JAGBHJ010000154.1 GCA_017935525.1 Clostridia bacterium
CAAAAAGCGGATTTTGTCAAGGGCTAAAACCCAAGTTTATGGCAAAATCAGCAAAAATGTTTACAAAATATCATCAGCCTCGGTAAAACCATTCTCCGCAAGACGGTTGATGGCAAGCAGAGCCTTACCCTCGTCGTCACCGAATATTCTTACCAGCACCTCAGAATTTTCGGAAATGCCAAGCATCAGTATGGACAAAAGGCTCTTTGCATCGCCCTCAATGTCCCCATTTACAAGAGTGATCTCTGATGAAAAATGGGACGCAGTATCCGCCAACAATTTTGCAGGGTGCGCATGCAACCCGCCGACACATTTTATAGAAATAGTACGTTCAATCATAATAAATCAAGAATCGCCGCCATTGCCAAACGGTCAATCATGGACAAGGCTTGGCTCCTTTCTGTATAATAGTATTATTATACAACATATTGCCCAACAATTCAAGAGTTTTTTTGAATTTTTGTTGACTTTTTTCAAATTTTTTATAAATTTTTGCCGTTGCAGACAAAATACTACCTGTTTTTGCTGATTTTTGGCAAATATCTGTTGACAAAGACAGAATTTGGGTGTATCATTAACAATGGACAAATTTTTGGGAGTGTGAACGAATGAAGAAGCTATTGGGTTGCATCCGCCGTGCAGATGAGGATTTTGGAATGATACAGGACGGTGACAAGATCGCCGTGGGAGTTTCTGGAGGCAAGGACAGCATTGCCCTTTTGTACGGAATGAGGCTGTATCAGTATTTTTCCAAAGCAAAGTACGAGATCGTGGGCATCACGCTGGATATGGGGCTTTTTCACCCGGACACAGCGGAGCTTGCCGACTTCTGCGCAAAAAACGATATTCCCTACCACGTTGAGCCAACGGAGATAGGCAACATCGTCTTTGATATCCGCAAGGAATCCAACCCCTGCGCCCTCTGCTCCAACCTTAAGCGAGGCGCACTCCACGACGCCGCCATTGCCCAGGGCTGTAACAAGGTAGCCCTCGGCCATCATTTTGACGACGTGCTGGAGACCCTTATGATGAGCCTGCTGTTTGAGGGCAGGTTTAACACGTTCTCCCCCATCACATATATGGATAGAAAGCAGATACACGTTATCCGCCCAATGGTCTACGCCTACGAAATGGAGATAATGGGCGCGGTAAAGCGTCACAACCTCCCCGTTTTTAAAAGCGGATGTCCCGCAGACGGCGTCACCAAGCGCGAGGAGATGAAGGACAACGTGAGAGAGATAATAAAAAAATACCCCGACTTTAAGGAAAGAGTTCTTACCGCATTGAGGAATTCCGACAACAGACATCTTTGGTAATAAGGAGACAGTAATGATAAACATAGTATTGATAGAGCCCGAAATTCCGCAAAACACAGGTAACATCGCAAGGACCTGTGCCGCGCTGGAGGCAAGACTGCATCTGGTGGAGCCCTTGGGCTTTAAGATAGACGAAAAAAGCGTCAAGCGGGCAGGGCTTGACTATTGGCACATGGTGGATATCGTAACATACCCCTCAAGTGAGGACTTTTTTGCAAAGAACGACCCCAAAAAGATGTTTTACTGCACCACAAAGGGCAAGCATCTGTATTCCCAAGCCCCCTACCCCACAGACGGTGAGGATATATGGCTGGTTTTTGGCAAGGAAACAAAGGGGCTTGACGAGGAGCTTCTCCACGACAATTACGAAAGATGCATCCGCATCCCCATGAGGCAGGGTGCAAGAAGCCTCAATCTTTCCAATGCGGTTGCCATCATCGCATACGACGCCGCAAGACAGCTGGGCTTTTATGATCTTGAGCAAGAGGGCAACCTCACAAAATTCTGATCATGGAATTTTTTAACGGCAAAAGATACCGCACTCTCGACTACGAGATGAAGCGACTGTACGGCTCCAAGGTGGTCAAGCTTTCCGTTGACGGCGGCTTTACCTGCCCCAACAGAGTCAACGGCGGCGGATGTATTTTCTGCACGGAGCAGGGCAGCTCCGAGTTTACCGGGGACCACAGCGGCAAAAGGCTGTCCATCACACAGCAGCTGGAATGTCAAAGGGAGATAATGTCCCAAAAATGGCAATCGGACAAATACATTGCCTATTTTCAAAGCTACACAAACACCTTTGCCCCAGTCAGCGTCCTAAAGGCACGGTATGACGAAGCCCTTGCCACCGGCGTGATGGGGCTTGCCATCGCCACAAGGCCCGACTGCCTTGGTGACGACGTGCTGGAGCTTTTGGCAAGCTACCGTTGCCCACTTTGGGTGGAGCTGGGGCTGCAAAGCATCACCTGCCACCACAAGCTAAACCGCGGCTACCCAAACGAGGTCTACGTTGACGCCGCCAAAAGACTGCGCAAGCACGGAATACCCTTTGTGACCCACGTAATATTCGGTCTGCCGTGGGAAAGCCGTGAGGAAATGCTCTCCACAGTCCGCTTTGCCGCACAAAACGGCACATGGGGCATAAAGCTCCATATGCTATATATCGACAGGACCGCACCCCTTGGCGCGCTGTATCAGCAGGAGCCATTCCACGTGCTGACCCTGGAGGAATACGCTGATCTGGTGACAGAAGCCATTGCAATACTGCCGCCCAACGTTGTTGTACACAGAGTGACAGGTGACGGCAAGAGAGAAAACCTTATTGCCCCGCAATGGAGCAGAAACAAACGCAACGTGCTGAACACTATCGACAAAATGATGGTGCAAAAGGGGTACGTGCAAGGCTGTAAGACGGACGACACTACCGCAAATGAATAAAACCTCGACAGATAGCAAGCTTCTGCCGAGGTTGTTTTTATCAAAAACCGAATATACTATACACCGTTATACGGTAGTGTCACTTCCTTATCTTCCATCTCAGCCGCCCGCAGGATCACCGTAACGTCGTCATCATTCCAGACGACGGACACAATATTGCCCTCCCCTGCGTTTGCGCCATCATTATAGAGTGTGGCATCCACTTGACGGATAACGTCACCGTCATCGGTTTTCAACGTTAATCTGACTTCTGTCGGACCAAAAGGCCATTGCGGATCACCCATCTGCTCAAAAACAAGCTCGTATTCTCCGTTGGGACTGTTGTATACCCCGATCTCCCTTGGCCGCTTGATATCAAACCCATCATTCCAAAAAGCACTGATCACAAGCCCTGCTCCTATTATAATAACGACAGCAAAGAACAACACCGTCAATAAGGTCTTCGTAATTCTGCTCATTTCATCTGCACTCCCTTTATGTTTTTCCCATTATAACACAGATCGGCAGAGAAAACAATATCCCTGCCGAAAATCGTATTTTTCAATTCTTATCTGACACCAAACAGCAGCTCGGAATAGCTGGGGTAGGGCCAATACTCCTTTGCGGTGAGTGTTTCCATCTCATCCACCAGCGCTCTCAAACCAAGCATTGCCTCTGCAATGTCCTTGTAGGCAAATGCCTTGCCGCATCCGTCCTTTATGGTCTTGATGTTCTCCAGCGCCTTTTCCATGCCCTTTGTCATGTCGTATGCCTTTGCGCACGCCGCAGAAAGCTTTGCGAATACCTCGCTCTCGTATGTGGTGTCTGCCAAGGGTGAGAATTTTGCCATTGACATTGCGGAATCAGCCAGCTCCTTCATGTACTTTCTTACCGCAGGGATAACGGAGCCCTTGACCATATCCAGCATCGTCAGCGCCTCAATATTGATCACCTTGCAGTAGCTTTCAAACATGATCTCGCTTCTTGCATGCATTTCAGCCTCGCTGAATACCTTGTTATCCGCAAAAAGCTGTACGTTCTTTTCATCAAGGAAATGCACCAGCGCCTCGGGAGTGGTCTTAAGGTTAAGCAGACCTCTGCTCTGCGCCTCCTTGATCCATTCATCGTCGTAGCCGTTGCCGTTAAAGAGGATCCTTTTGTGCTCGCGGATAGTGGTTCTGATAAGGTCGTGGAGCACGGGCTCGTAGTCCTTTTCGTTCTCCAGCACGTCGGCAAACTTCTTTAACTCCTCGGCAACTGCCGTATTTATCATAATGTTGCACTCCGCAATGGATGCAGATGAGCCAAGCATTCTGAATTCAAACTTATTACCCGTAAAGGCAAAGGGGGACGTTCTGTTTCTGTCCGTTGTGTCCCTTGCAAAGCGGGGCATAACGTGAACGCCTATTCTCAAAAGCTCCTTTTCCTTTGTGTCGTAGGGAGTATCCGTTTCGATAGCGTCAAGTATCGCAGAAAGCTCCTCGCCCACAAATATTGATACCACCGCAGGAGGTGCCTCGTTTGCGCCCAGTCTGTGGTCGTTGGATGCGGATGCAACGGATATTCTCAAAAGATCCTGATACTCATCCACCGCCTTGATCACCGCACACATAAACAGCAGGAACTGCGCATTTTCGTAGGGAGTTTCCCCGGGCTCAAACAGATTTACGCCCGTGTTTGTGGAAAGCGACCAGTTGTTGTGCTTACCGCTGCCGTTGACCCCTGCAAAGGGCTTTTCGTGCAGAAGACATACCAAGCCGTGCTTTGCCGCCACAGTCTGCAACAGATTCATCGTCAGCTGGTTGTGGTCCATGGCAATGTTGGTGGTGGTAAATATAGGTGCCAGCTCGTGCTGTGCGGGAGCAGCCTCGTTGTGCTCCGTCTTTGCCAGCACTCCCAGCTTCCACAGCTCCTCGTCAAGGTCGTTCATAAACGCCTTTATACGGGGCTTGATGGTGCCGTAATAGTGGTCGTCCAGCTCCTGGCCCTTGGGTGCCTTTGCGCCGATAAGCGTTCTGCCTGTAAATATAAGGTCGGGGCGCTTGTCAAAGGTCTCCTTGTCCACCAAAAAATACTCCTGCTCGGGGCCCACCGTGGTCTTGACTGCGGTAACGTCCTCATTGCCAAATATCTTGAGTATTCTCAACGCCTGCTTATTGATAGCCTCCATGGAACGCAAAAGCGGCGTCTTTTTGTCGATAGCCTCTCCGCCGTAGGAGCAGAATGCAGTAGGAATATACAGCGTATTATCCTTTATAAATGCGTATGACGTAGGATCCCACGCAGTGTAGCCCCTCGCCTCAAAGGTGGAACGGATGCCGCCCGACGGGAATGACGATGCGTCAGCCTCGCCCTTGACCAGCTCCTTGCCGGAAAATTCCATAATTACCTTGCCGTCAGCATCGGGGGAAATAAAGCTGTCGTGCTTTTCTGCCGTGATGCCCGTCATAGGCTGGAACCAATGTGTAAAATGAGTTGCGCCCTTTTCTATCGCCCAATCCTTCATGGCGTTGGCAACCACGTTGGCAACCTCGGCGTCAAGCCTTTTGCCGTTCTGGATGGTATTCTGCATGATCTTGTAAGTTTCCTTTGGGAGTTTTTCCTTCATGACAGAATTGTCAAATACCATTGATCCGAAAATTTCCTTTACCTTGTTCATTCTAAACGCTCCAATTACATATAAATATACAATACCCACTGTATCATTATAATTATATACCACAAGATGCTATTTGTCAAGGGGGAAAATGCCGCCCCGCAACAAAATACGGGCAGAGCTCTTGTAAGCTCTGCCCGTGGGTATTACCTGTTTGTCATCCTCTCGGTATAGTTTTGGTGTCGTTAAACACGATCTCTACCTCGTTTATGTCGCCGTCAATATCATTACCGTCTATTTCCACAGTCAGCATCCAGTCGGGCTTATTGTATATAGCCATATCAACCGGCTCATCTCTCAAGATCCATTCAACGTCAAACGTCAACGTCAGCTTGCCGCCCTCATAGCTTGCACCCGTGCAGGAATACACCTCAATAGCGTGCTTGGCGTCGCAAGCAAACGTCATCACGTACCACTTGTCCCCCGTCAGGTAGGCGCCATCAAACTGATCGGCGTTTATTACCACCGGACCGTAGAACGTACCGCGGTATTCATCGTCATACCAAGCTTTTGACTCAAACTCATCCGGCAATGCCTCCACGTTGTAGCTCGGCTCCAGATTTGTCCAATACGCACCCTTTACGATGCCGCCGCTATGTTCAATGGACGAAGCAGTGGAGACCCACGCAAGCTTATCCGCAGTCACTACGGAATCGTCCGGAGTTGGCGTTACAGCCGGGGTGAGAGTGGGAGTGGGTGTACTCTGTGGGGTCTGGGTTGCCGTTGGGGTAGCTTGCGAGCAAGCAGATATCATCAACATTGCCGCAAAAGCCACGATCAATACTATTTTTCTCATATCTCGTTCCTCCATTTTGTATTTTATAAAAAGCACACAGCATCCCCTTGACAACGGGTACTCCTGTGTGCCATGCTCTCAAACTCACTTGCAGTACCTCTGTTTGGGGTACCTATTTACTTTTTACACCTCTATTATACCACAACCGTTTTTTTTTGTCAAGTATTTGTTTGTAAATAATACGTTCATATTTTCAAGTAATGCTTTTTTCTTTTGCCGTTCTATCCCCCAGCCCCCTTGCATATGATGCTACCAAGAGCAACAAATCAATTTTGAAAGGACATTCCACCATGACAGATATAACCACAAAGACCCTGCGGTGCCAAAACGGCGTCATCCGTCAAAGCAGGCGGCTGGCTCTGGAAATGAGCTACGTTCTGCCCGACAATAAGCCACGCATCGTATCCGTTACGGATACACACGTAAGCCTTGCGGCCTCATCCGTTACCGTCAGCGGCG
>JAGBHJ010000155.1 GCA_017935525.1 Clostridia bacterium
CATTGCTCATGGCCGTGGATAGACGAATGCATTGCCCTTTACGGCAAATTCCTCAATTCAAGGCTCACGGCAAACACAGCGGAAATGTTCTTTGACACCACCCCCGGTACCCCCGAAATATACAGACGGGAGCTTTTGACAAAGCTATTCAACATCGGCTACGACGTTGGTCACAATATAATGTTTGGAACGGACGCCTCTGCCCGTGGCTACCGAGGCGAATGGGTGGACAAATGGCTCAGGATCGACGGCGACATAATGGACGAGCTTGGCGTCAGCGGTGAATACAGACAGCTGATGTACCACGACAATCTTCTGCGGTTTTTGGGCATAACAAAGGAGCGTCCCGCACTTGTAAGCCCCGAGGTGGACGATTCCCACGGTTGGAGCGCAGTAAATCCCAAGGTAAAGGAAATTATAGAAAAGAATTATATCAAGCTGGGCTTCCCCCAAAGCTGCAACAGAGAATTCTACAAGGCGCTGGAAAGCATCAACATCTCTGACACAATAACGGCAGATAACATCAAGGGCTACGACGACGGCAGACGTAATCTGTTGTCCCTGCTTTGGGTGCTGGATGAGCTTGAAATTCGCTTTGCTGAAAAGGGCATTTGCCCGTGTAAAATCAAAAAGGCATTAAGCCTCGCGGTCGATACTGTGGTTGCAGACAGCACCGCAAGGGATCAGCTTTGGCTGAAGGACCCCGCGGCACTTATCGATCTTATAGTATCCCAAGCGGAGCAGTAAAACTAACACGAAAGGATTTTCATTTATGTATAAAATAGGATGTTGTATCCCCGGGGGATCCTTTATGCCCCAGGGAGTAAGCTCCACTGCGGACGCCGGTCAGGCGCTTATCGCAAGGGTGCAGACTGTGCTGGACACAGGATTTGACTTTGCGGAGTCCACAGTAGGAAACGTGATGGCGTTGACGGAGGACGAGCTGGACACCGTTATCGGCAAGGGTATCAGATTGCCCGTATGCAACAGCTTTATCCCGCCTACGTTCTCCATAATGAAAAGGGACACGGGGCTGGAGGCTTACGTTGACGAGTCAATGCGCCGTATGATGATGCTGGGTACGGACACCGTGGTGCTGGGCAGCGGCGGCGCAAGGCGCATCCCCGAGGGAATGAGCCACGGTGAGGGCATCAGCATATTCAAGGACTTTTTGACGATGTGCAACGGCTACGGCAAAAAATACGGCATAACCGTCGCCATTGAGCCATTGAATCACAAGGAATGTAACCTTTTGAACCGAGTTGGAGAGAGCTACCTCCTTGCCAAGGAGCTGGGACTTGATAACGTGCAACTTTTGGCGGACGCCTACCACATGGCGGTGGAAAACGAGCCCCACAGCACTTTGAAGTGCTACACGGATATGCTCTGCCACGTTCACGTATCCCAGGCTGACAGAGCCTACCCCGGCAAGAACGCCGAGGACAAATACATTCCCGCCTTTATTCAAAGCCTTAAGGAATCCGGTTATCAAGGCAGAATAACAGTCGAGTGCGGATTTGACGATTTTGAGAGCAACGCCCTTGTTGCTTCAGCATATCTTAAGAAAATATTATAAGGAGATAAATATGAGCATTTCCATAAAAGCAATAAGAGATTACACGGACGAGCCATTGAGGATCGTTACCGATGACCCCAAAGCCCCCTGCTGTGACTGCGTTGTGGCAGAGGACGGCACCCTTTTCCCCGCCCAGTGGGACGGCGAAAAGCTTGTGGTGATCGCAAGCATGAAGGCAGGCGAGGAAAAAGAATTCTGCCCCGAAACAAGAGGCATATCCCCCGCCATCGGAGTTGAAGAAAAGGAAAACAGCATCGCCGTTATGCAGAACGGCAAATTCTTTACGGAATACGTGTTTGACCCCGCCATCCCCAAGCCCTACCTTGGCCCCATAATGGCATCCGACGGCAAAACGTCCTTTACACGTCTTGACCTTAACACCACTGAGCACGTACACCAGCGCTCAGTTATCTGCGCTGTGGGTGACGTCAATGGCGTTGACTTTTGGAACGAATTCGGCAACTACGGCTTTGAAAAGCACGTTTCCATAGAAAATATGGTCTGCGGCAGCGCCTTTGCAAGATTTTCCGCAAACAATGTATGGCAGACCGCAGACGGTCAGCCCATGCTGGACGAAAAACGCACCTTTACCTTCTATAACCAGCAGGGCAATATCCGCTACGTGGATATGGAAGTCGTATTTACCGCAAGCTATTGCGACGTCACCTTTGGCAAGACAAAGGAGGCAGGTCCCCTCGGCGTAAGAGTAAACGAGGAGCTCCGTGCTGACAGAGGCGGCAGCTTTACAAATTCATACGGCGGAATAAATGAGGACGAGTGCTGGGGCAAGCCTGCATTCTTCTGCGACTACAAGGGCGTAATTGACGGCACGCTGTACGGCATCGCCGTGATGGATAACGAATCCAACGAGCGCTACCCCACCACCTGGCATATCCGCAACTACGGCTTGTTTGCGGCAAACAACCTGTTCTTTAAGGGCGGACTTTCCATCCCCAAGGGCGAAACGCTTACATACAAATACAGGCTCTGCTTCTACGAGGGTCAGCAGATAAACGTATATGACAAATTCAACTGTTACATCAATTACGAAAAGGAATAAGTCATGAACTTTACACCTATGAAAGAATTTATGGATCATCTGACATCCTGGAGGATGCCCGGTAATTCCATAGTGGTATATAAGGACAACCAAAAGATATTTGATTACAGCTCCGGCTGGGCAGATATGGAAAACAACGTCCCCATGGATGGCTCCAAGCTGATGCACATATACTCCTGCTCCAAGGTAATGACCGTTGTTGCGGCTCTGCAGCTGTATGAAAAGGGCAAGTTTTTGTTGACGGACCCCTTGTATAACTACATTCCCGAATACAAGGATACCTTTGTTATAAGAAACGGCGAGCCAGTAAAGACAAAGAACATACTGCGTATGCAGCACCTTTTTACAATGACCGCAGGCTTTGACTACAACCACCGAGTAAAGGCGTTTGATAAGGCAAGGCAGTTGACCAACGGCAATATGGACACCCTCACAGTAGCAAAATGCCTTGCAGAGGAGCCGTTGCACTTTGAGCCCGGCGAGGGCTGGAGTTACAGCTTGTGCCACGACGTTCTGGCGGCGGCAGTTGAAGCCATATCGGGCATGAAATTCAGAGATTACGTCAAAAAGAACATATTTGAGCCCTTGGGCATGGCAGAATCCTGCTACCACGTAACTCCCGAGCTTACGGCAAAAATGGCTCAGCAGTACGAGTATTACGATGGCGACCCTATGGACCTTGTGGAAAAGCAGAAAAAAGCCTCCGAAAAAACGGGCAAGCACATAATCGTAGGCAAAGATAACAACGATTTTGTTTTTGGCCCCGAATACGACAGCGGCGGCGCAGGCATCATCACAAGCGTAAACGAATACGGACTGTTTGCAGCGGCATTGGCAAACGGCGGTGTAGGCCTCAACGGCGAAAGGATACTTATCCCCCAGACGGTGGAGCTTTTGCGCACAAATCAGTTGAACGAAAAGCAGATGGCAAGCTTTAACTGGCGCCAGCTTTCTGGCTACGGCTACGGTCTTGGTGTCCGCACTATGATAGACAGAGCAAAAGCTGGCTTTTTGGGCAAGTACAGCGAATTCGGCTGGGGCGGTGCGGCAGGCGCCACCATACTTGTTGACCCCGACGAGCATCTGGCAATGTTCTATGCCCACCATATGCTGAACCCCCACGAGGAATACTACCAGCCAAGACTCCGCAACGTGCTGTATTACTGCCTCGGGCTTTGATACAGTGTGATCCGAAGATACTACCCCATTCCGACAAATATACAGTCGGGGTGGGGTATTTTGTTCCCCCAATATACCAAGCTGTAGGACCCTTTTGAAAAAATACCAAATAAAGTATTAATTTATTGTAAACTGTTTCCAGCCACCCTTGAAGCTATTGATTTTGTGGGAGAAATCTGGTATAATTATAGTACAAGCTCTACGGAGCAAAACAAAAAAATAATATAATTCAGGAGGAGTTATGAGAAAGCTTTTGACTGCGCTTGCCACAGTTTTTTTGCTGATGGCAACGGTGTTTGGCTTTGGCGTGGCGGCAGACGTTGCCCATGCCGAAACTGTCTATAACGGCTACGGGTACAGCACCATCACGGACCCGAGCCAGAAGACAATGTATGAGGAATTAAGTGCCAAGAGTGAGGATACTCACATCAGCGGCGAAGACGTTGAGATCATGGAATTTGATACGGGGGACGGCAAGATAAACCACGCCGTTGCCTTTGATTACGATTTTGCTTCCGCAGGACTTACCCTCCAGCAGGCGCAGAGCGTGTGGGCAACATTCAGAAATGATAACCCCCAGTATTATTGGCTTTCGGGCACGCTGATATATTCCCCCACACATTTATTTATAGTGTGTGACAGCGAATATGCATCGGCATCGGAGCGCGCAAGGTGTAACGCCATTATTGCAAGCGAGGTGGCAAGGTACACCTCCCTTACAGCAGGGCTTTCCACCAAGCTGGACAAGGCACTTGCTGTCCACGACGATATTTGTAACAGAATAGCATACGCCTACAAAGCGGACGGCATTACCCCCTCTGACGACGCATTTGCCCACAACGTAATGGGCGTTTTTGAAAACAGAAGCGCCGTTTGCGAGGGCTATGCAAAGGCATACCAGCTGATAATGACGGAGCTGGGTATTGACAGCATATACGTTACGGGTATTTCCCGCGGTGTGGGACACTCATGGAACATGGTCAAGCTTGATGACGGCTTGTGGCATTGGGTGGACGTGACTTGGGATGATCCTGTCAACATTGCAGGGTATATTCATCAGTATTTTGGTCTTTCCCGAACGGAATTTGCATCTGACCACACTCCCAACACCTCAACTCCCGCCCCCGACGGCTTTATGGACTATCTGTATCCCCTGCCCACAGTATCAGACCAAAGCATTTCCCTTACAAAGCTGTACAAGGATGGCAGCTACGTAGGCTGTTACGACAGCGTAAGCTCTGCCTTGGCAGGCATTACGGATGCAAACGGTTCCTACAAAATAGAGCTTTTGACCACTACCGCACCCCACAAGATCGGCGGAGCAATGCCCAAGGCAAAGAGGATAGATTTTGTCAGCGCAGACAACTACGGCGCTGTGTTGACACTCAATGCTGACGTAACGTTTGACGGCAACGTGGGCTTTGAGAGAGTATCCCTTATGACCACAAACGGCTACGGCATCAACGTTGGCGGAAACACGGTTTACGTCGGCAAAGGCTTTGTGCCCGGTGACGTGGTGTTTAAGGGCGGATGTACGGTGGAATTTACCCAAGGTGTTGACACCGTCAGAAATTCCGACGTCAAGTGCTTCCCCGAGGCAAAGAGAGTAAAGCTCCCGTCTTCGGTAAGCCTTTTGGGCAACCAGACATTTGTGGATAACACTGCCCTTGAATACATTGAGGTTGCAGACGGCAACAGATACTATAAGTCCGTTGATGGCGTACTGTTTTCCGCAGATGGAAAAGCTCTTATCAAATATCCCTCCTCCATGGCAGGGGCAAGCTATTCCGTCCCCCATGGCGTGACAGAAATAAAGGACAACGCATTTTACGGCGTAAGGAATTTGACCAAGGTGGTTATCCCCTACGGCGTTAAGACCATTGGCAATAATGCATTTGCTCAAAGCACGTCCTTGACTGCGGTGTATGCTCCGTCAACAGTAACACAGGTTGGCACGGAGAACCCCTTTGCAAACAGCCCCGCACTTCAGCTTTATTGCCCCGCTACCTCGGCAATATACAGCTATGCAACCGGAAAGGGTGTTACGGCAGTTGCCACGGATGAGTTTACATACGTTTTTGTGGATGACGACGAGCAGACCGTGATATTTCAGATGACGGATTACGCAGGCAGCACGGTGATCCTCCCTGCTGACCCTGCAAAAGCTGCTGATGCAGTCTATACCTACACATTTGTCGGCTGGACAGGTGAACCCGACGGCATGATCCTGACGGCAAACGTAACGTTTACTGCCAAGTATGATAAGACAGAACGAGAATACAGGGTGATCTTTTTGAAGCCCGACGGCACAACGCTGGAGGAAAAGATATACAAGTCAACCGAGGCCGTGGTCTTCCCCGTCGAGGCCCCTGCAAAGGCTGCAACTGCACAGTACACCTTCACCTTTAAGGAGTGGAGGGCGGATGTAGCTCTTAATGACGGCAAGCCCGTTGCGGACACTACGTTTACACCCGTTTATACAGAAACGTTAAATAAGTATATGTACGTTTTCTGCGACGATGACGGTCAGATCCTCTACGGTCCCTTTGAGGCTGATTACGGCACGGTGATAGTGCTTCCCCAGCCCCCCGAGGATGTTGTAACAAAGGAGGAGATAATTTCCTTTGTAAATTGGATAGGCTACACCGACGGCATGACGTTGACTGCCGACGTGGAGTTTACTGCAAACTACAAGACAGAAGCAAGAAGATACAAGTACGTTTTCTACGACGATGACGGCACTACTGTGCTGGAGCAGGGTGAGCTTGAATACGGAGAGGAGATCCCAAAGCCCTCCATAGATCCCACAAAGGGCGGCAACGGCATCGTTGAGTACACGTTTGTCGGCTGGGAAGGCTACAACGACAATATGCAGATAAGCGAGGATGTCTCCTTTGTTGCGATATACGTTGAATATACCGACAAGCTGAAGTACGAATTCAAGGATCACGACGGCAGAGTAGTGGCAAGCGGCTACGTTGAGCCAACACAGCCCGTACCTGCCCCCGACGAGTCCCCCATCAGAAACAGCACGGAGCAATTCAAGTACACGTTTATCGGCTGGGACGGTTATACCGAAGGCATGACCATAACGGAAAACACCGTATTTGTTGCTAAGTATAAGGAAGAAGTCAGAAATTACACGTTCATTTTCTATGCTGACGACAGAACCACGGAGCTTTTCCGACAGACTGCCCCCTACGGAACAGTCATCGCCGCTCCCGCTGACCCCACAAAGCCCAATACCGCACAGTACACCTATGCTTTTGAAGGCTGGGAGAATTACAGCCAGGGTATAACGCTGACGAGCAATAAGGCGTTTTACGCTATCTTTGACGTAACGGTAAATAAATACACCTATGAATTCAGGGACCATGATTACAGGCTTGTAAGCCGTGTGACTGCGGATTACGGCACAGTTGTTGCGGCGCCTGCCGAGGCACCCTCAAGACAGGGCTTTAAGTTTGTTGGATGGAGTGGCTTTGTAAGCGGTATGGAGCTGACAGAGGACATGGTGTTTGTAGCAGAGTATGAGATACTCCCCACACCTACGCCCACGCCTACGCCTACACCGACGCCCACGCCCACGCCCA
>JAGBHJ010000156.1 GCA_017935525.1 Clostridia bacterium
GATATAACGGGAGTTTTGCAGGCATATACCGCCCTTGCAAGGACTTCCTCGTTAAATGCCCACAGCTCCTCTATGGAGCCTCCGCCTCTTGCGATGATTATCGTATCCGCATCCAATGCGCTATCAGCATACATCAGAGCCTTGGCTATCTGATTAGCCGCCCCCTCGCCCTGCACAGGCACCGGAACGACTATTATCTCCACGTTTTTACTGCGTCTGCCGCTGACGCTGATTATATCCCTTACTGCCGCGCCCGTGGGGGATGCCAGCACCGCTATCCTTTTTGGGAATTGAGGGATGGGCTTTTTAACGTCAAGGTCAAACAACCCCTCCTCCGAAAGCCGTACCTTTAACTCCTCAAATCTGGCATTCAACAAGCCAACACCCTGCTGGGTCATCTTGTACACCAAAAGCTGGTACGTGCCGTCCCTGGGGTAAAGAGAAACCGTTGCGGAAACCTTTACCATTTCCCCGTTTTGGGGCACAAACCTCAGCGCAGAGTTGTAATTCTTAAAAAACGAGCAATTTATCTTTGCTTTGTCATCCTTTAGCGTAAAGTACATATGCCCCGACGAATGCCGCTTAAAATTTGATATCTCGCCGCTGACGTTTACCATCTGCAGCAGAATATCGTTTTCCAGCAGGGCTCGGGTGTATTCGTTCAACTGGGAGACCGTCATGGAATCGTTCATTTTTTGCTTTCCTCCCAAAAGTACGTACCTATCATTGCCGTGCCAACCGCGTTATCCCTACAAAGCTGTGGCTGTGCAAAATGCAGATCGACACCCTTCAGCTTATCCGATGACAAAAGCTTCTCCTTTATGATCTTGTTGGAAGCAACGCCCCCTGCAAAGAGCACATCCTTTACGTTTGCCCTTTCCACATGGTGGCTTACCCATTTTTCCAGCAGTCTGCCTGCATATTCAAACAAGCCCCTTGCTATAACAGCGTCGTCCTCCTCGCCAACTGCATCCATAAACTGCTTTTCCGCACCCGAAAGGCTTACTCCGCCGTCGTAGAGCTTTACCGGTGGAACAAAGCCCGAGTCTGCCGACAGCGCCAGCTCCTCCAACGCCTTACCGCAAGGAAAATCCAGTCCCATCTTTACGCCGACTCTGTCTATCAGCTTGCCCAAGCTTATGTCCCCCGTGGCGGAAATAATGTCAATACCGTATCCGCAGGTCTTTGGCTCTGCTATAAGCATTTCCGTAGTGCCGCCCGACAAGTGCAAAGCCATAAATCTGTCCTTTATCCTGCCGCCGCTTGCCGCCATAATGTGGTTTTCCTGATGGGTAGTCCTGTACAACGGCACACCCAACCCGTTTGCCATGCACTCTGCCACACTGCACCCTGCCTCAAACACAGGCATATACGACCCCTCCAGGGGACGTGGCGACGCGCTGACGCATACGCCCTTGATGCAGTAGTCACCGCCCTCAAGCAATTCCTTTGTCACACGGGGCAGGTTCTTAATATGCAAAAAAAGGGCAGTAGATTGTCTAAGCCCTCTTTCACCCTTTTCCGGTAATAACATTTCAAGGCGGTACTTAACACAATCATGAGTTTCCACGTCAGCCAATGCCGCCGAGGTGGTATAACAACTGGTATCTATGCCAAGTATTACGTCCATTATCTTATTTTTCTCCCGTCAAAGCCTTATAGAACGATGAAAGCACACCGTTTACAAAGCTCTTGGATTTTTCCGTTCCGTATTTCTTTGATATCTCAACCGCTTCGTTGATGCTTACAGCAAGAGGAGTTCTATCCGCCATATACTTCATCTCATATATGCAATATCTGAGCACAGAAAGGTCAACCTTTATGATCCTCTCCAGCGACCAGCCCTTTGCATACTCGGTAATGACGGAATCCAGCTCGGACTTTTTCTCACCAACGCCCTTTATTACAGCATCTATGTACTCTCTGTCCTTTTGTGAGAGCTTTACCTCGGGGATCTCCTCCTCATCGTCGGAGCTGTCCGCATCCATGGTATAGTACTGCAATAACGTGTCGTCAATGCTAACGTCCTGGCGGAACTCCAGCTGAAACAACAGCATAAAAGCAACTTCACGCACTTCTCTTCTTGTCATAAGTCATTACAGGCTAAACAGCCTTCCTTTCCTCACCGCATCACTGGCGGTCTTCGTTTTCCTCTGCCGCAGGAGCATCCACAACCACGGGCTCCTCTGCCACAGCCACCGGCTCAACCTCACGCTTTGCATACATGGTAGTATGTGTGCCGGCAAATTTATCAGTATTCTTTTTCGCTTCGGCTTCCTTCTTTGCTTCCACCGCCGCTATCTTTTTTCTTTCGTTGTCAGGGTCAACGGGCTTAAACTCCGTTGCAACCAATCTGATCCTGCAAACAGGTGCGCCCGTGTGCTTCTCAACAAATTCCTTCATGTACTCTCTGAAGGCATCCATCAACTGAGGGATCTCAACTCCCGTGGGCACTGCAAGCCTTGCAGCAACGGAAACGCCTGCATCGCTGACGCCCAGGGAAAGTCTTACTTCCTTTATCTCCTCAAAATGAGCAACAGCCAGCTTGATGGTGTTCTCTATTGCCTTGAGAGAAACGGAGATCTCGCCATCCTCGTTCTTGCGGATGGTATAAGCTGCGATCTTTACCTTCTTGGGTCTTGCAAAGATGACCTTGACAGACACTATCAGAAGAATTACCGCTACCACCAAAAGGATGAGTTTTGTGACGATGTCGTCAACACGCATCTGTCCTATAAACGAAACAATATCGGAGATGGAGATCACATCGACAGCCAATAATGCGGACATTGCCGCAACACCCAGCAAAAAAAGTCCTACAAATATAAATAGTATTCTGTCAACGATCTTCATATCTTACTTCTCCTTTTTGAAAATAAGCTCCTCAACCGTAACGTCAACTCTTGCAACGTCAAGACCTGTCATAGTCTGGATAGCAACCTTGATCTTGTCCTGGATCTCTGCGCAAGTATCGGAAACGATCTTACCGTACTCAATAGAAACGATTATGCCAACGGCAACGTAGCCCTCTGCAACCTCGATCTTTACGCTCTTTGTAATGTTTTTGGAATTTGATCTATCGATGAACGCCTCAGGCAATTTTCCATCGATATACACGCCGGGAATATCGCAAAGCGCCATACCTGCAATAACTGCAATAACGTCATTGGCGATCCTAACCTCGCCGTATCTCTGGTCCTGATTTTCCATCTGAATTTCCTGCTCTGTCATGTCTCTACCTCCATAGAATTTTGCCCCTTTGCATTGCAATATGCTCCAAGGGCCTGCAAGCCCTCAAAAGAACAAGAGCTTATATATTTTTATCTATTATATCACAAAACAAAGGATATTTCAACACAAAATATTTATTTTATAAATTTATCCCTTATTCGATTATTTTTCCAACGTGTTCAAACACATACTTGGGTCTGTATGCGAACTTTTCCATGCCTGACTGCGTTGTTACGCCGCTGAGCACCAGAATGGTGTCGATCTCGGACTCAATACCTGCAATGATATCCGTATCCATTCTGTCACCGATAATGGCGGTATCCTCCACGTGCTCACCCAAAAGCTTAACAGCGTGACGCATCATCAACGGGTTGGGCTTACCGATGCAGTAGGAATTCTTTCTTGTGGTCAGCTCAATGGGCGAAAGCAATGCCTTTGTTGCAGGTACAACACCGTTTTCCAAGGGGTTTGTAACGTCGGGGTTTGTACCGATAAGCTTTGCGCCGTTAAACACCAGTCTTACTGCTTTTTCTATCTTCTCAAAGCCGTATGATCTTGTGTCACCCACAACAACGTAGTCGGGGTTAACATCGTTCATTGTAATGCCAACCTCATACAGGGCATTGATAAGGCCAGC
>JAGBHJ010000157.1 GCA_017935525.1 Clostridia bacterium
ATGTTACGGAATAGGATGCGCCCTGCATGGGAGACAAATTCTCAGAAAGTGGCTTGCCCTTTCTTCTGCCGTCGGGTGTTGCGCCCAGCTTTGCACCCTCGCCCCTGTGCCACATATCGGTAATGGTGACGCAATATGGGTAAACCGTATATCCGCCCTCTCTGTTCACCTTTTCCGCTTCCTCGTATGCAATATCCGTCAGATACGTCATCAGCCTTGATGCGTGATAGTTTGACAGATCGTCGTCGCTGCCAAATTTGGGTGCTTTGTTGCACAGCTTCAGTACGTCCTCGTAGCCCTCAAAGTCTGCCTCTATCGCCTTTACCATTGTATCAAGGGAAACCTTGCTGTCCTCCCCAAACACTATGGTATCCAGCGCAGAGAGCATGTCTGCAGAGGTTGCAATATTTCTTACCTGGGTATATACGCCCGAATACTTCATTGCCGCAGAGTAGCTGCACTTAAGCTCAATGGTGTCGGAGAAAAATACGTCCGCATGGTACATACTGCTCGGGTCACGGTCACGCTCCTCAAGGTATTTCTTATGCCAACCAAAATCGTCCGAACATCTCTTGCGCCATATTTCGCCCACTGCCTCATATACGTCGTCAATGGACTTTAAGTCTGCGGCACTACCGTCTTCCTTCATCAGAACGCGCCTTATGATAGGCGGAATAACGCCGTCAACGGAGTTTACACCCTTGCCCTTGCCCTGGATATCGATCCAGTTACAGCCGTGAATGGAGTAATCCACCGCATCCTTATGAGGAATTCCCGCCTTTTCCAGCGCAGGGATCATCGTTTCATCGTTATATACCAGCAAGGTGCTGTTCTGTCTTAATTTATCGCAGGCAAGCTTCCACTCCTCGGGGTCGATATCATTCTTTCTGCGGAGAACGTACACAGGGTTTTCAAACCTTGGCTGAATTCTCTCCAAAAAGAGCTTTGTCAACGGGTTTGTGCCGTATTCCCGCAGATTGGACTCGCCGCCGATAATTGCGTACGTGGGAGAATCGTACATAGGATTGCGGAACCAGCCCGTATCGGTATCGGACGATCCGTCGTTCATCTGATGCTCGCCTCTGCCAAGTACCATTGCGCACTTGCAGTTAAAATCGTCTATCATATAGCCTGCATCTTCTCTTGTAAGAGTACCGTTGGCAATATCCGCCTCATAGTAGCTTGCAAGATAGTCATCCACCCTACCCATAGAAAGTGTGGCGTTTGAGTTTGATGAATAGCAGGAGTACACGTGCTCAATAAACAGAAGCAGCTGTATAGCCTCACGGAAGGTCCTTGGCGGTGCCGCCACAATATTATCACAGACCTCAGCCGCCTCAATATTGCCAAATGCCCTTGCGCTTTCGGCATATCTTTCGATATAACGCTTGTAGCCCTTTATAACGCAAAGGTTACCCTCAAGATAATTCCTTGTTGCTTGGCTGTAGCCCTCGCTATCAGCCTTTGCCAGCTCCCTTTCCACTCTGTTGATAAGCCCGGGGATACCCAGCTCCATTACCATGGGCCAGTCAAACGTACAATGGCCCCAGTCGCAAAGGAGGGAATTGCCGTTTTTGTGGACTGCTATCTCCTGTATCCTCTGCTCCTCCTCGTCTGTGGGAACTCTGTCCACTACTCTGCCCAAGAGTATATCCTGTGGCATTACGGGGCACGACATTTTTTCCACTAACTCGAGAAACGCTCTGCCAGTCTTTAATGGCTGTGACGGCTCATTGCCGTATTTCTCAAAAAGCTCCTCCAAACAGAGTATTCTCTCAACATACGCACTTTTGGGAGATTTATTCCTCAATGTGTCTATCGTTTCATCTATAAGCAATCTGCTTTTTTCTTTGTTTGTCAGTTTTTCCATTATGATACCTCATATCATCGTATGATCCGTTTTTTCACGTATCCATCGGTGTCAAAACAGACCATTTCTGTGCTTTATTTTCCCAGAACACCGTTTATGATGCCGTAAAATCTTTCCACGTCGGCATCGGTGGTTTCAGGAATATCGGGATACTTTTCTTCTATTGCAAGCGCCTTGTACTTATGCTCCGCCAATCTGTGCAGCTTTAACAGCTCAATATTTTTCAGTCCGCAGGACCTCATAAATTCAGCTGTGGCAACCATATTCTCATCCGTGCCGTTCAGCGTCGTGGCTACGGGGATCCTTATCAATATATCCTTACCAAGTCCCGCCAAAAGTCTGATGTTGGAAAGTATCCTTTCGTTGCCAACGCCGGTAAGTGTCTTGTGCAGGTCGGAATCCATAGCCTTTATGTCGCACATAAAATAGTCTATCTTTTCCGCCGCCCTCACCATTACCTCCTCGGGCACAAGGGATGCGGTCTCCACCGCTACGGATATCCCCGCCTCATGGAGTATATCACAGCACTCAAACACAAAGTCACTTTGCAAAAGTGCCTCTCCGCCCGAAAACGTCACTCCGCCACCGGACTTTTGATAATACTTTGCATCCTTTTTAAGTATTTTACACAAAGCCTCTGCGGTATAGCTTTTTCCGCAGACAAGTGTTGCACCGTTGATACAAGCGTTTTCGCACTCAAAGCATGACAAGCACTTTTTGCTGTCCCAAACAAGCTCTCCGTCACAAACACCAAGGGCACCTCCCCTGCAAGCATCAATACATCTTCCGCAATGGGTACATTTGTTGGAGTAATACTCTCTCTGTATCCTTGCGGAGTATGTTTCGGGATTGTGGCACCATATACACCGCAGATTACAGCCCTTCATAAAGACCGTTGTGCGTATACCCGGGCCGTCATGGACGGAAAACCGCTGTATTTGGGTAATGATCCCTTCCATAGCCGTTATCCTTATCAGTATTTGATGTCAATAGCGACAGTTTTGCCGTTAAGCGCATCAATGATCTTAACGCCTGCGCTTGTGCCAATCCTTTCTGCGCCTGCCTCAACCATGGCAATAAACGCCTCGGGAGTTCTGACTCCTCCTGCAGCCTTTACCTTAACAGCATCGCCCACAGTCTTCTTCATCAGCGCCACGTTTTCCACCGTTGCACCGCCCGTACCAAAGCCCGTTGAAGTCTTTATAAAGTCGGGACGAACGTCCTTTGCGATCTTTGCCGCAAGCTCTATCTGTTCATTTGTAAGGTAGCAGTTTTCAAAAATGACCTTGGAAATAACGTTTGCGTCTCTGCAAAGCCTTACGATACCCTCCATCTCCTCCTTGATATAAGCAGTATCACCCAATATCAGCTTGGGAATGTTGAGAACGTAGTCTATCTCGTCAGCGCCGTTGTTGATGGCGTCCTCAGTTTCAAGCATTTTGCTCTTGATGGTGCATTGGCCCAGAGGGAACGCAATAGCCGCACCAACGTGTACGTCCGTGCCCTTAAGCAGGCTCTTGCAGAATTCAACCTGCACGGAGTTTATCGCCACCATTCTGAAGCCGTAATCCACAGCCTCCTTACACAGCTTTTCAAACATATCGGGAGTAGCGTACGCCGCCAGCTGTGTGTGGTCAACCATAAACGCCAGATCCTTTGAAGTAAATTCCTTTATCATAATACTATATTCCTTTCTTATCAAAGATCAATTTGGGACATCGTTGCAGGCAGTTCGTGAGCAGTATTTACCTTTGTTTCGTCCGTAACCATGTCAAAGCAGGACAATACCAGCTTACCCTGCCAGATTATAGGCTCGCCGGGCTGGTCAAGACCGCCGTCAAGTCCGTCGCAATCGGGGCTCTGTGCAATCCTCGTCACCTTTGCATCGGGGGTGATCATAACCACGGCGTTGTTATTGAAGTCCGCAATATAAAGGTTGCCCTCATCGGACATTATCATGCCGTCTGTGCTCTTGAGGACGTCGTAATCCTGTGCCCAAAGTTTGTTTTCCTTTACGGACAGATCGTCGTTAAACTTTACTCTGTAAACAGCGCCGTCACCAAAATTGCCCACCAAAAGGTCACCGTTTTTATCAAACTCAATACCGTCAACGCCGTACTGGCAGTTGGGGTTATGGGTTATAAACGTTGTAAGTATGTTCTTATCCTCAAGAGTGTTTGTAATCTTGATATTCTCATCGTCAAGCCCAAATCGATAAACGCAGGACATCAGCTTGCCGTCAGCAGTCTTTACCTTTGACAAGCAGCTCTGTGTTACGTAAACGTAGCCGTCCCTTATCCTCATGCCGTTGGGATGCTCCATGCCGTATGCAACTGTGGTCGCTTTGACGATATTATAACCATTCATCCTCACTCTCAATATTCTGCCCTTAAACTGAAGCTCATCCTTGCCACTCCAGCCCTGGTTATCGCAGATATAAAGGTCACCGTCGGGACCAAATGCAATTCCCATGGGAGCTGCAATGCCCGTCTCCTCCAGCACGGGAACGTCAAACCACTTGGAAATATTCTTGTCCTTGTCAAACCTTGCCACACATCCGGGAGCACCGCCTGCGTAGTTGGGGCAGGCAAGAATAAGGTCGCCGTTACTGTCAATAGCCATTCCGTCGGGAGTCGTTATGTACTCGGGCAATATCGCAAAAAGCTTTGGTTCTTTCATATTTTATTCCTTTCAATTATGCAATTTATCAAACAGCGGAACAAGGCTTTCGTAGCACTCGTCAAACAATTCCGCAATAGCATTGTATTTTTCGTTATTTTCCGCAATGGGCAATGTGGTATCCTCTATGGTAAAGAATTTGTTCGCCACGTCAAAGGAATCGTACAAGCCAACACCAACGCCGCCCGTTACTGCGGCACCCATGGACGTTGCCTCGTCCGTATAGTCGGGCTTTTGTATCCTTACGTTGTATACGTCGGCAAAGATCCTTCTCCAAAGAGCGTTCTTTGCGCCGCCGCCCACCGTTACTATATTATCAACGGTACATCCGCACCTCTGCATGGACTTAAGTATCACGCCCAAATTAAGCGCTACGCCCTCCATAACGGCGCGCATCATATCTCCTCTGTTGTGCTCCAACGTAAGACCCGCAAAAACGCCCTTTGCGTTAGGGTTCCATCTGGGGCTTCTCTCACCTATCAGATAGGGCAGGAAAAGCAAACCCTTTGCGCCGATGGGCGAAGCCGCCGCCTCCATAGTGGAAACGTCAAACTTATCCTTGTCGTTGGAATAGGAATACAACTCCTTCAACGCCCAGTTAAACGCTCCACCGCCCGACTGCATCGTGCCAAAGGGCAGATAATGATCGGGAATAATGTGGGGCCAGGTGTTTATCTTCATAAGATCGTCAGTTACGGGGGAATCGCTGGTCAACGCTATCCAGCTGGAAGTTCCCATACAGCTGTGAGCCAAGCCCACCTTTGTGCAGGCAGTACCTATTGCGGAGCAAACGCCGTCTCCGCCGCCGCACACAACGGGAGTTCCCTCCAAAAGACCCGTAAGCGCCGCCGCCTGCTTTGTCACCTTACCTGCAATAGCAGTTGAAGGCAACGCCAAGGGCAGCTTATCCATGTCAACACCCGAAACCTCTACGATCTTTTCGGACCATTTGTGAGCCTTCAGATCCCAGAATGCCGTGCTTGCGGCGTCCGTATATTCTGTAACAAAATTACCGGTCAGCTTGAGGATTATATAATCCTTTGCGTTGAGAAATTTATACGTGCGAGCATAAATATCGGGCTCGTTGTTCTTTATCCACATCATTTTCGGTCCGCCATAGGAGCTTGCTATCCTGTGACCCGTGATGTCATAAAATGCCTTGCCGTCAATATTGTCCTTCAGATATTTTTCCTCGTCTGCAGCTCTCATGTCAGCCCAGATCAACGAATTTCTGATAGCGTTACCATTGCCATCAACACAAAGGCATCCCATCATCTGTCCGCTGAATGACACGGCGGCTATATCTTTGGGATCAACCTTTTGGGTAACCTCGCGGGTAACCTCCACAACTGCACCCCACCAATCGTCAGCATCCTGTTCGCACCAGTTGGCATTTTCCACCTTTAAGCCGTAGCTCTTTGTACAGCTGTAAACCAGCTTTCCGTCCTCGGAATAAAGCACCGCTTTATTACCTGATGTTCCAAGATCATGTGCAAGAAGATAATTCATCAGAATTCCACCACCATTTTCAACATTCTTTCCTTGTTTTCTATCATGTCAAATGCTTTATCCATCTCCGCAAAGGGAATTCTGTGGGAAATAAAGAATTCCGGATCAAGTAAGCCCTCATTTATCCACTTGATTATCTGATCGTGCGCCTGTCCCTCCAGTTTCTTTGACGGGAATTGATTAAACTGCAACGTCCAGTTGTAGGGATTTTTTGACCAATCAAGAGGAGCCGTCATCTTTTCCGATATGCCGTAAACGCACACCTTTGCATCGGGCTTTATTATCGCCATACCGTCACCGATAAAGCTTGTAACACCGACCGCATCCAGCGCAAAATCAACGCCCTCGGGCACGATCGCACGTACCTCGTCGGTAATGCTCTTTCCCTTTGTGTTCAATACGTAGTCAGCGCCCAGCTGTTTAGCCAGCTCCAGCTTGTCGTCGTCAATATCCATTGCAATAATGGGTGACATTCCTATAAGCTTTGCAAACCTTACAAAGCTCAATCCCACGGGACCAAGCCCCAAGACCGCAAGGCTCTTTCCGCCTTCAAAGCCGAATATGCCCATTGTGCTGTAAACCTCACGGAACGTTATTATCATAGCCGCAGAAACAGGGTCAATGTCGTTGGGAATAGTATTCTGCGCCAATGCAAATTCCTCCGGAGTCAAGCCGTCATCCTGCATTGCGCGGGCATCCGTCACCACGTTGTATTCGGCATACGTACCCCAGGCGGAATACATTCCCTCGGGCAGCTCTCCCGCAAAAGGAAGCAGCACTCTGTCCCCCTTTTTGAGGTATTTTACCTTTGAGCCGACCTCAACCACCTCGCCAACGCCCTCATGACCCAAAACAACGGGGTAATTGTCAATGCCTTTGAATTTTTTATGTATTATCTTCATATCCGTGCCGTTACAAACACCGCAGGATATAAGCTTTACCAGCGCTTCGTATTCGGAATAAGCAGGAACAGGTATTTCTTCAATGCCTCTTTTGCCATCCTCGTGTACAACGTAAGCCTTCATACTTAACTCCTTCCGCCGCAAAATTATCTGCGGCACAATCGCTATTATATATTATTATAACATTTTCGTCCTGTAATGTAAAGTGTTTTTATTGCTTTGCCACATCAATTTTTTTGATGAAAAGAGTATTATCTTCAACAGTAAATCTGACGTTGACGCCGCCGTAGCTCATGCCGTATTCTCTTGCAGGATCCGCAATATACGACGGTCTTGGGTCAAGGGACAAAAGATGCTTGACAACCCTTTGCTTGCTTTCATCCACAACACTCAAAAGGTTAGCCTCGTCAACTACGTCAAGCACGTGGTCAAGTCCGTCCCCTGCAAAGCCGTCAGTAGCATCGGGATGAGAATCGGTATACGCCAGGTATGGCTTGATGTCGTATATAGGAGTTCCGTTTAGCATATCCACTCCCGAAACAATAATGCAAGGTCCGTTTTCGGCGGATATCTCCACGCTTTTCAATTTTACGGAGGATAAACCCACGGGGTTTGGTCTTAAGGGAGAGCGAGTGGCAAAAACGCCAACGGACTTATTTCCGCCCAATCTGGGAGGCCTTACCGTAGCGTGCCAACCGTCACGCACAAATCCAGAAAACTGCCATATTATCCACAAGTGGGAGAATTGCTCCAGTCCGCGCACAGCATCGAAATTTCTGTATTCGGGCTCAAACACGATCATCCCCACCGCATCCTCAACCATACCGCTTTGCCG
>JAGBHJ010000158.1 GCA_017935525.1 Clostridia bacterium
CGTGAATTGAACTTCGTTCATGAATTGCCTTCGGCATGATAAAGCATAGCAATTCAATTCATGAAAACAAAGTTTTCAAATCATGAAGCCGTCAGGCTTCAATTCATGACGCAAAGCGTCAATTCATTACTATCTGGAGAAGATTGTCTAAAGCAACGCAAAAGCACTTATGACAAACGATTTATTCGTTATCATAAGTGCTTTTTGTTAAAACTTCGTTATGGGGCTCACGCTAATGCATAAGCGCTTTATTTGTTTTATAATGCTTTATTCTGTTCTCAATGCAACAACGGGGTCCTTCTTTGCCGCTATTCTCGCAGGGATAACGCCTGCAATAAGCGTCAACGCCATGCTTATCAGCACCAGAATAAACGCCGCACCAACAGGCAATACCGCCTTAAGGTTTACGATCTCCGTCAACTCAAACAGAATTATGTTGATGGGAATATTTATCAACAACGTAAATATAATGCCGATAGCTCCTGCCGCAAAGCCAACGATAAGGGTCTCTGCGTTGAATACTCTGGAAATATCCTTCTTTGAAGCACCGATGGATCGAAGCACACCGATCTCCTTTGTTCTTTCAAGAACGGAGATGTACGTGATAATACCGATCATTATGGATGAAACCACAAGGGAAATTGCCACAAATGCCACCAAAACGTATGATATTGCGTTGATGATGGTAGTGATGGATGACATCAGCAGGGCAATGTAATCTGTATATTCTATCTGATCGTCCTCATTCTCCACGGACTTGTTGTACTGTGCAATAAGATCTGCGATTGCATCCTTATCCTCAAACGTGTCCACAAAGATGTTGATGGCGCTGGGGTTATCCTCCGTCACGTAGCCCAAAAGCTTCAGATTGTCCTCATAAGTGGACTCGGAATACTCGTTAGGAACGTATTCGTCATACATTATCGCATGATCCGCCTCGCCGTAGCCGATCGTTGCAAACAGACCTATAACGCCTGCATCGTCCAGCATCTGCAATCTTCCCTGCATCTGCATGGAGTACGTCTGTGTAGTCATTGCCGCAACCACCATGTAGGCAGTCTGCTGTCTCTGCTCCTCATCAAGTGCCGCAAGGTACTGCTGCGCCTGGTCCTTAGTAATTGTGGGGTACTGCTGCATTATCGCATTCACAAGCATTTCGTCTATCTGCTGGGGTGTCATCATAGTCATAGCCTGGTTAACAGCCTGGGCAACGTACTGCTGTGTGGGCACCAAAAGGATCTGTCTGTAAAGCTCTGCCTTCTTCTCCGTTGACAGCGTGTCAAAGTAAGCAAGAACCTTTTCAGCCTTTTCTGCGGCAGTAAGCTCCTTTTCTATATAATCCGCAGGCTTAAAGGGCAAACCCGTGATCATATCTGTAAGCGTGTCTGCCAGCTGTGCCTTTATCAGCTTCGACTCCAACGTCAGCTCCATTACCTTGTCCGTCAATGCGGTGGTGTACGCCATAGAGCCTGTCAGCATATTTGCAGTTGCATCCTCATTGGGAGTGATAATACCGCTTATCTTTAACGGAATACCCACCTTATCGCTGTTGTAGAGTATTGTCAAGCCCGCCTCTGTTGCAGAAAGATCGGAATAGGTTCCGTCGGGCTGCTTCTGATAAAGATCCGACGAAAGTATCAGCTTGAACGCCGCCTCATCGCTTACCAGATCCTCCACGTCCCACGGACCGTAATCAGCTTCTATCTGCTCCTGCTTTGACATTGCCGCATATATATCAAGTATATCGTCCTTTGTTATAAGTCCCAAGGAATAAAGTACAAGGTCGCTGAGCTCGTTATTCTTGTTTACTATCAGCACTACCTCGTCGTAGCTGTCAGGCCATTCGCCCGCCACAATGTTGTACTGCTCCTTGACAACACTGCTGATAAGCTCGTCGTCCTCGCCCTCCAGCAGTTCTTCCCACACCTTCATTCCGCCGGACATTCCGGACATATAGGATGAGGACATTCCCATGGATGACATCATGCTATCCATAAGAGCCATTACGTCGGACTCAACCACGTTGCCTTCAACGTCCTTAACGAATATGTTCATATCGTAGTCATAAACGTACTGTATGGAAGTGGTCAGCTTGTTGAATTCCTCGCTGTTTTCGATAAATTCCTTAAACGCCTTCAGATTGTTCTTGTTCATCTGTGCGTTGGAAAGAGAATTCATCATATCATAAAGCACGGAATTAAGATATATCTTACTGCCGTCGTGGACCTTGTTCTCTTCCTTGTCTGCCTGTGTGCCCATAAACTGCATCATAAGCGCAGTCATATCCAGAGTTTCGCCCTGAATGGTAATAGGGTAGCTGGAAAGGGTGTCCCTCTGCACGTAGTTGATATAATTCTGTACACCCGTGGAGACTGACAATATCAACGCAATGCCTATAATACCTATACTGCCCGCAAAGGATACCAGCAGAGTCCTTGTCTTTTTTGTCAAGAGGTTATTGATACTCAATGACAAAGCAGTTATAAAAGACATTGACGTCTTTGTCTTTTTCTTCAGCTTTTTCTTTTCCTTCTTGGATATCTTTGCGGCAACAACGCCCTCCTCGCTCTTATAGGGGTTGCTGTCATCCGTCACCTTACCGTCAAGCAAGCGAATGATCCTGGTGGAATACTCTGCTGCAAGGTCAGGGTTATGGGTAACCATAATTACCAGCCTGTCGTTTGCTATCTCCTTAAGTATATCCATTATCTGCACGCTGGTTTCCGAATCAAGAGCACCCGTAGGCTCGTCTGCCAAAAGGATCTCGGGGTCGTTTACCAAAGCTCTTGCAATAGCAACTCTCTGCATCTGACCGCCCGACATCTGGTTGGGCTTTTTGTTTAACTGGTCACCCAAGCCAACCTTTTCCAATGCCGCCTTTGCCCTCTTTTTTCTCTCCGATTTTGACACACCGGAAAGCGTCAACGCCAGCTCCACGTTGGAAAGCACCGTCTGATGAGGTATAAGATTGTAATTCTGAAATACAAAGCCTATTGAATGGTTTCTGTATGAGTCCCAATCACCGTCATCAAATTCCTTTGTGGATCTGCCGTTTATCAGCAGGTCGCCCTCGGTGTATCTGTCCAAGCCACCCACAATATTCAGCAGCGTGGTCTTGCCGCATCCAGAAGGACCAAGGATGGACACAAATTCGTTCTTTCTGAACTCAATGTCAACGCCCTTAAGTGCGCCAACAACGGTATCCCCCGTTACGTAATTCTTAACAATTCCCTTTAACGCAAGCATTCTGTTCACTCCTTTTATATTTGCGTTTTAAATAGTTTGCAAACTAACTGTTTTCGTATATATTTTACCATACATATATGAATTTTATTTGAAATTTTTGGTAAAAATCTTACAAATTATATTCTTTTACAGAATTTTTTCCTAATAATACCTCTCCGATAACAAAACATTATAAAAAGACTATTGACAAACATTGCAAGCTGTGGTATAATAAGCGGCAAATTATTCTGAAAGGAAAGAGGAAACGGTGATGTTGGATATTTGTTCTGTAAAGTCTATTTGCCTTACAAATATGGATACTACCACTCAGCACGCAGTCGATACTAATTGGTATCAAGACGGGCTTACTCCTCTGTACTCATTTTTAGGATAGTTATATAGCGTAAGGCATATATTTTATTGAGTAAAGACGGTGTAAGCATTGGATATTCGTGCTTACACCGTTTTTTTATTTTTTTACAGGAGGTGGACATATGGACACAATGGCGGCAATGACTGCCTATTACACGAGCAGGGACGAGGATTCACGCTTGAAGACACAAAGGGGTAGCGTGGAATTTTTGGTCACCATGCACTATATCCAAAAATACCTGAAAAGTGGCATGAGGATATTGGAGATAGGCGCAGGCACGGGAGTATATTCTCACGAGCTTGCAAGAATGGGTTACAAGGTGGACGCGGTGGAGCTGGTGGAGCACAATATAGAGGTGTTTCGAGAGAACACGGCAGAGGGTGAGGATATCACCGTCACACAGGGGGATGCAAGGGACCTTTCCGCATTTGGAGACGAGGAGTATGATATGGTGCTGTTGCTTGGCCCTATGTACCACCTCTTTACCCATGATGATAGGGTACAAGCCATCAGCGAGACCATTCGCGTGGCAAAAAAAGGTGGAATAGTGATGGCGGCATACTGCGGAAATGACGCTACGGTGATGCAATTCTGCTTTATGAGGGGGATGATAAAGGATCCGTACTACAAGGAGAGGATCGATGCTGACACCTATAAGCTCCGCAGTGACCTTGAGGAGATATTTGTTCTGTACAGAAAAGAGGACGTTGACAGCCTTATGGCAGGCTTTGACATTGAAAGACTGCACTATATCGGCACTGACCTCTTGACAAAATACATCGGGGATACTGTTGAGAGCTTTGATGACGAAACTTTTGAGCTTTATATCGATTACTGCCTTGCAGTATGTGAAAGAGAGGATATGATAGGCTTTTCCAACCATACCTTGGACATATTCAGAAAGGGGGATAAAAAATGATAACTGATTCATTTGAGGCAAACGTTCCGGCGATCATGGGGCCGGGAGATTTTTACGGGGAGCAAAGGCATATCTGTGATATATGCATACTGACCTTTTCCCCAAAGATATTAAATAACGTGCTGGAGGAATTTGAGTGCGCAGAGGCGGCGACCCTTTCCTCCGTAAACGGAAGCAGGACGGCTTACACCTTTTTGGCGGGGGACAAAAGAGTGGGTATATTTATGGTGGACGTGGGCTCTGCCATGGCGTCAAGTGACGTTATTGAGCTTAATTGGCTGGTGGGCGCCAGCAAATTTATAATGTTTGGCTCAGCCGGCAGTCTTAACAGCGATATAACAACGGGCAAATACGTTATCCCTACCCACGCTTACAGGGACGAAGGGATGTCATACCATTATGCGCCGCCGTCGGACTACATTGAGATAAAAAATTCTGCAAGGGTACGGCAAATAATGGATGAACTGAGGCTGCCTGCGGTTGAGGGCAAAGTGTGGACAACGGACGCTTTTTACAGAGAGACTCGTTCGCAGATGCAAAAGAGGCAGAGCGAGGGCTGTATAGCGGTGGAAATGGAGCTTGCAGGTGTGCAGGCGGTGTGCGATTTTTACGGCTTTGAGCTTTACGACTTCCTTGTAACGGGGGACGTGCTGGATAAGCCGCAGTACAGCAAGGGCAATTTGAGAGGAGCAAACCATGACCTTGATAAATTATACATAGCATTGGAAATAGCAGAAAGGATATAACATGATAAAGCAAGTTAAGATAGAAGAAATACCACTTTGCGTGGATGTAATAAAAAGGGCATTTGGCACGGTTGCGTTGGAATTTGGTTTTACGGCGGAAAACGCACCCAGATTTACGGCGTTTGCCATCAGTAAGGACAGATTACTTTGGCAATTCAATAATGAGGACAGAGTGATGTGGGCGTATTGGGATAACGACAGAATGGTGGGCTACTATTCTGTAAAGTTCCTCGGGGACGGAGCGGCAGAGCTGAATAATCTTGCCGTATTGCCCGAATACAGACACCGAGGCATTGGCGGAAAGCTTTTGGACCATGCGTTTTCTGTTTGCAGGGACAGGAGAGTTTGTTTGATGAAGATAGGCATCGTTGAGGAAAACCGTGTGCTCAGACATTGGTACGAAAGCTACGGCTTTGAGCATACGGGAGTAGAGAAGCTGGACTTTTTCCCATTTACCTGCGGATATCTGGAGAAAAAGCTGTGAGGTGAGTAATGGATGAAATAATTATAAAGAAGATGGAAACGGACTCCGAGATCAGAGGAAAAGGATACGTACATTACAAGTCGTGGCAGGAGACCTACCGAGGAATGATGGATGACGGATACCTTGACAGAGTCACGGAGGAAAAATGCATCGAGATGGCGTACCGCTGGCAGGATAACATCATAATTGCAAAGGACGGTGATAATGTGGTGGGCTTTGTGGCGTACGGCCCCTTTCGGGAAAGGGAGATAAAGGGCTTGGGCGAAATATACGCCCTTTACGTTCTGAAGTCCCACATGGGTATGGGATTGGGCAAAAGGCTCCTTGACGCTGCCATTGAAAAGCTTGCTGCCTTTGACAGAATAATCGTTGAGGTAGTCAGTCAAAACTCTCATGCAAGGGGCTTTTATGAGCATTACGGATTTACTTTTGATGGCAAGGAAAGGAGCTTGACCTTCGGAACTCCTACAAGTATTGCAGAGTATCAACTCCATCTTTAGATTTCCGAAATCAAATGTCATTCCCCCTCTTGAATTTTTGCGGATAATGTTGTATAATATTGTTTGAGGAAGTACGATATTTCCCCAATAAAACAAAAGGCAGAAAAATATGTCAAAAAGAGAATTTCCCGTTAGAATACTCAATATACTCGCTATTATAGCGTACGTTGCCCTTTACGTAGAGGGCAATGTATTCCAGTCACACGGCTTATACGTCGCCGCTTTGTACGTGATATATCTGGTGTTAAAGCCGTTTATGTTCAAGCAGCCCTCCACCGCCCCCTACAATTTTCTGTTTGAGCTGGTGGATATAGGCTTTGTGATAGGGCTTTCGTTGCTTATACACAGGGATCTTTTGTTGCCGCTGGCGCTATTCAGTCTGATAAGGTGTGCGCTGTACTTTAAGATATACTTTGTACTGCTCTCCTACTCCGTGGTGATGATATTCATGATGTTTACCTGCTACCTTACAGAGGTCAAGGAGCTTTTTAACCTTGCCATGGAGCTTTTGCTTTTGGTGATACCCTCCTGTATAGTCTGTCTGGTAAAGACCGACGCCATGAAGCTGGATAAGGCACGCCGAGAGCTTTCCGAAAAGCTGCAGTTGAAAAACGCAGTTATCACCGAGCTTCAAAAATACAGCGACATCGCCGTAACGGGTGACCCCAAAAAGGCAGAGGATATGATGCGTACAGACTACGTAACGCAGATCCCCAACCGCTACTTCTTTGAGGAGATGCTCAAAAACGGCATTATGCGCGCCCACGAGCCCAGCTTTAACATGGGTCTTATAATGGTGCAGATAGATAATCTATACCAGTACAGGCTCAAATACAGCTACTCCACGGAGCATATCCTCGTCAAGCGCATACACGACCTTATTGCAGAGCAGGTCAAGAGCAACGACTTTGTGGCACGTTACGAGGAGGATTGTATTGCCGTATTGCTGTTCAATAAGGATATAACAAACGCCCAAGTCTTGGCAAACGTGATATACAACAATTTTGAAGCGCTCAAATTCAACGAGCCCGAGCTTAACGACATCCGCCTGCGCATCGCAGTAAACGATATCGAAAACTCCATGAAGGAAAATCAAACTGACGTTGACACCATCAAATTCCTTAACAGATGTAAGATCGTTGACTTTTACGATGACGAAGCCGAAGAATAATTACATAATATACAAAATACCGAGGAAAATCTACTTCCTCGGTATTTTTTTGTGATTATTGGTCAATGATCATACAAAAGATCTTTATGGAGTTATCAATATGAAAATACGCAGAACGTTCTTTGCACTTATAGCCACAGCATTTCTTTTTACCTCAATACACGGTATTGGCTCAGCCTCAGCATACCCCTCCCCCATATTCACACTACTGCCGCCCATATGCTATACCCAAGAGGTATATGACGTGGATGACGGCGGTCGAGAGAATAACACATCCATTGCAGATGCAGTAACGGAAAAGGACACCCATATCCGCATACGTTTTAAGATAGTGGAGATACTTTCCGATCTGTGGGAAAGACTGTTCAGCTAAGCTTGTGGGTGACCGTCGCAGGAAAAAACTGGTCCCCCTTGTACTCAAATCCTAAAGATTCCGCCAGCCCGCCCGATTTGTAATTACCGGGCGATATCTGGTATATCCAGTCTTTGTTGTGGTGACGAGTGATTGCCGACTTTACCAGCGCACTGCCTATCCCCTTTCTGTGGTGGTCGGGGGAAACAAACAAGTCCATCAGATATGCGCTGCCAAATGGCTCAAGCTCCCAATAGCTCGCAACGCCAACAAGCTCGCCGTCCAGATAGTAACCCAACAGAAAAATTCCTCTTGACATTTCGTAGCTTATGTCGCCGGTTCCAAAAAATCCCGCCTGGCGCTTAATATAATCATCCTCTGACTCATACCAAGGTGAGCAAAGGTTTGTCAGCCTTTCTTGATCCTCCGGCAGGATCATCTTAACGTGAGGGTCAAAATACTGTATTCCCTTGGTCTTCAGCACGTATTTTTTGTGGTTGTAGCCACCTATCTCCTCGTTTGTCCGTCCCAACGTATATATTTCGGGCGTTACCAGCACTTCCCTTTCACCGCTACACAGCGACTTTATATACTCGGTGACCTCATCCATTGCCCGTCCTATCACGTCCCCCTTTGCTATCTGAAACAGCATTACGATATACTCCTTTGTAACGCCGTCCTCCAGATAGCCCGAAAAATACACCAATGCCGCACTCTCGGCCATTGCACAGTACGTGAATTCAATATCGTACCTTCGGGCATACCTCAGCATCGTATGATAGGTGTTGTGGTGCACGGTAACGGTACTTATCAAATGCTCAAATTCTTTTTTATCTATCAATCGCATTGTCTTCGTCCCCCTTTTTCAACATTATAGCACAGCTTTCTTTCCATGTCAATCAATCAATAATTGAATTCCCCGTTCTTAACTATTTTCCTGTTACCTATTGAAAAAATCCGTGTTTTATGGTACAATATATAGTGAAATAATTATGAAAGGTCGTTTCTTATTATGAAAGCAGTAGTTACAGTTACAGGTAAGGACAGCGTGGGTATCATCGCCGCAGTAAGCAACGAGTGTGCCCTCTGCTCCGTTAATATAGTTGATATCACTCAAACAGTTTTGAGTGATTATTTTGTTATGATCATGCTTGTCAATATCGACGAGCTGAAAATGCCCTTTGATGAATTTGTGGACAAGCTTGCCGCTTTGGGTCAGGACAAGAGCCTTGACATCCACGTAATGCACGAGGACATTTTTAACACAATGCATACCATCTGACAATAAAATGTAGCGAAGCAATTCTTCGCCAATAGAAAGGAACGCACATTTGCGTGGTAATATAAAATGCTGAATACTTCCGATATTCTCGAAACCATAAATATGATCAGCCAGGAAAACCTGGACGTAAGAACCATCACAATGGGTATTTCGCTGTTTGATTGCGTAAGCGAGGACGAAAACCGCCTTTGTGACAAAATATACGACAAGATCACAAAAAAGGCTGAAAGGCTGGTGCCCGTAGGCTGTGAGATAGAAAAGCGCTACGGCATACCGATAGTTAACAAGCGAGTATCCGTAACACCCATCTCCCTTGTGGGTGGGGACATCTCCCCCGAGGGCTACATAAAGGTTGCAAAGGCGCTTCAGCGTGCAGCTGACACTCTCGGCATCAACTTTATCGGCGGATTTTCCGCGCTGGTGCAGAAGGGTATGACAAAGAGCGCAGAAAGGCTTATCTCCGTTATCCCCGAGGCTTTGGCAGAAACACAGATGGTTTGCTCATCCGTTAACGTTGCCAGCACAAAGGCAGGCATCAATATGGATGCCATCGCAAGAATGGGCGAGGTCATAAAGCGTGCCGCATACCTTACCAGGGACAATAACTCCATCGGCTGTGCAAAGCTGGTGGTATTTGCCAACGTGCCCGACGACAACCCCTTTATGGCAGGTGCATTCCACGGCATAGGTGAGGACGAGACTGCCATCAACGTCGGCGTTTCCGGCCCCGGTGTTGTAGCATCCGCTATCAAGAGAGCAGGAGATTGTTCACTTTCCGAGCTTGCAGACCTTATCAAGAAGACTGCGTTCAAGATCACCCGTGTGGGTCAGCTGGTTGCTATGGAAGCATCCAAAAAGCTGGATACACCCTTTGGCATAATCGATCTTTCGCTGGCTCCCACACCTGCAATCGGTGACTCCGTTGCTCACATTCTGGAGGAAATGGGACTGGAGACCTGCGGCGCTCACGGCACAACAGCTTGCCTTGCTATGCTCAATGACGCAGTTAAAAAGGGCGGCGTTATGGCATCATCCCGTGTAGGCGGACTTTCGGGCGCATTTATCCCCGTTTCCGAGGATGCAGGTATGATCGCTGCAGTAGAAAACGGCTCCCTCACGTTGGAAAAGCTGGAGGCTATGACGGCAGTATGCTCCGTTGGCCTTGATATGATCGCCGTGCCCGGAGACACTCCCGAGGCAGTTATCTGCGGTATTATTGCGGACGAGATCTCCATCGGCGTTGCAAATACAAAGACCACAGCGGTGCGCCTTATCCCTGCATACGGCAAGTCAGCAGGCGACAAGATCGATTTTGGCGGTCTTTTGGGCTCTGCCCCCATCATGAGCATCAATACTCGCTCACCGGAAAGATTCATTTCCCGCGGCGGACATATTCCTGCTCCCATCCATAGCCTTAAGAACTAATTTTTTTGATAAAAACCCCAAAACTCAATCAATGATTGATTGACAAAAGGGAAAAACTGTGTTAGAATATACACAAATGATGAACGAACCCCGTTCATTCTCATGCAAGTAATACACAAAAGGAGGAAAATCTATTATGATAAACAACGTAATGAGAATTGTTATCAGACGGCAGAATTCAGTAGATGTACTCCTTGGTGTAAGCGAGATCTTTTAATTTTCGATCTGATTATTCAAGGAGTTGCGTCCAACGTCATCATTCAGGATGTAACGGATAAGCATTCCTTGGATACGTGTGCCCCAAGCTTGAGCCACGCACAAGTTATGTAACTCTCTGCACATCCGCACCACCACGGATGTGCTTTTTTCATCCGAAAAAGGAGGGCGGTATTATGATCAGACTATACCACATACTTGACCAAATGTATAAACGCCACGAAAGGAGCTTTGTGCAGGTCTATAACGGGCTGATCCACGTTAATGACCCTATAAACCCAAATGCGGCGTACACAGCAAGCGACAATCTGTATTTTAGTGAGGATGCAAGCTTTTTGATCTCACAAACAGACAGATTTCAAGACGACAGAGCAACGGTATCTATTCAGATACCAATCGAACAAATTATCAGATCGGAGAAACCGGAATTGAAAAGATTAAAGCATTATTTGCAAAATATGAAGCAAAACGAATCAACGTTTAACCAGCTGTATTCCGCCAAGGTTACCGTGGAGGAATACAAGGAGCAGACAAACACAAACACAGCTCCACTCTTTAACAGGTTTGAAGCGGGTGAGATCACTCCCGAGGAATTTATGGAGATGGAGTACGAGGATTACACCGTCAAGGAGCAGACCACCGCAAAAACGGTAACAGACACTACATTCTATCACGGCGACATATCCTTTGATATTTCCATGACCCACAAAAATCAAAAGGATAAGCCCACCATAACCTACAATATCCCCATAGACAAGCTGGGGCTGGCAGACTCCTCCACCGCGGCGGCTGACTATTGTCTGAGGAGGCTTGCCCCCTATTTGGATATTTACAACGAGGAGCTTTTTAACCGTGCCAGACCCGACGAGGAAAACGGCAAGTTTATCATCCACCACCCCACAAGCAAGGTGATGGTACGCAATTCTGCCTGCTTCCGTATGTGCCCACAAAGAGGGTACGACTATTCGGGAGGCGGCAAAAACGGCTCTTACACGGTAATGGCAAAGCCCGCTGACGAGCCCTTGCCCATGCAGCTTTGTATCTGCCTTATGATCCAGGTGCAGTTGCCCAGGGGTGACATCAGGCGCGCGGCAAGAATATTGACTCAAATGCTCCCCGATGCCATAACCAAATTCATAAAGGAATTTGACACCGACGGAATGCTTGACGCTATCAGACTGTTTGACAAGCAACAGATGATAAGACAATGGCTCAAGGACAGCGAATACTGCGCCTTTGTTGCCAACGGCAGTATTCTCCCCCGCAGTAAGGGTACCGAGCTACCCCTTAAGGATGCAATACCGTTTATTTCCCCTCCCGATGATGAGATAGAGATACTGGGCATAAAGGGTATGGGCATCAAAAAGGGTGTCACCGTCATTACAGGCGGCGGATATTCGGGCAAATCCACGCTGTTGGATGCCATTTCCGCAGGCATTTACGACCACATCCTTGGTGACGGCAGGGAGCTTTGCATAACCGACAGAACTGCCATGACAGTTTCCGCAGAGGACGGCAGAAGCATCAAAAGCGTAAACGTTGCCCCATTTATAAAGTGGTTGCCCGGTTGTCAAAGCACGGGTAGCTTTTCCACGGACCATGCCTCGGGCTCCACGTCCCAGGCGGCAAACATTATGGAGGCAATGGAATGCGGCGCTGCTTTGCTTTTGATAGACGAGGACAGAAGCGCCACAAACTTTATGATAAGGGACGCAATTATGAAGACTCTTATCGAAAAGGAGCCTATCACCCCCTTTACGGATAGGGTCAACGAGCTGTTTGACAAAAATGGCGTTTCCACCATATTGGTCATCGGCGGTAGCGGCGAATACCTTTCCGTTGCTGACAAGGTATATATGATGGACGATTACGTACTAAAGGACGTAACAGAGCGCTCACGCAGCATTGCGCCCCGCACAACAGCCGTCCACGCACCCGAGGTCACGTGGAGGCAGGAGCGAAGGCTTTTGCCAACGGGCTTTACGTCCTTTCCATCCGACTCCACGTCGGAAAGACTTTCTATCTCAGATCTTGGATTTATCGTAATAGGTGATGAAAAGATAAACATAACGGGACTACACGACATAGTTTCCACTGAACAAATATTCGCTCTGGGCTACATGCTGAGGGAAATGGCTAAGTTGCAGATGCCTTTCCCGTTTGCCGCAAAAATGGGCGTTGACATAGATAAATTCGATATAGACACGCTCATTGACGAGCTTTATGACAGGATCTTAAGGGAGGGGCTGGATACCGTATTCTCCGACTTCTTCCATTGTGATTGCAGATTTTTTGACCTCCCCAGAAAATGCGAGGTCAAGGCAGTTATAAACCGCATGAGAAAAGTGGATATAGTAAGCAAGCTCTGAGGTACAGAATGACAAAACGAATATCCGATAACATTAAGAAGCTACGAAAAAAGAACCACGTTACGCAGGAGCATCTGGCAAACGTTTTGGGGGTGTCGTCCCAGGCGGTAAGCAGATGGGAGTGCGGTCTTGCTTGTCCGGATATAGAAAAGCTGCCCGAAATAGCCGATTTTTTCAACGTCACCATTGACGAGCTTTTCCGCAGTGACAAAAAGAAGGACTCAAGATAATGAACAATAAGAAATGAAAAGATCAGCGTGCTTTCCGCCAAGGATAACACGCTGATTTTTTTATATATTCGTATTTAGTTTACAACGGGAGTAACGTATAACCTCTCCCTTGTGTTTGTGATATAAACGTCATATTCCGCCTGGGTCTCAAAAGGAATGATGTTATAGGTCTCAACGTGCATATTTTCGTCGGGAGCTACAACAAGGTTTACCTGCAGCTCGTTGGACAAAACGTACAGCACCTTGCAATCCTCCTCTATCCAATCCTTTACCACGCTGGGGTGTGCCTCCACCGCAAAGCCCCACTGGCTGCGGATCTCCGTCTGCTGCTTCAGCTCCTTTTCTATTGCCTCAAGTATTACAGCCTCGCTGAAAACTCTGCCCGTGCCGTTGCAATACGGGCAAGGGTTAAGCAACACGGAGGAAAGTCTTTTCTTGACCTTTTTTCTGGTGAGCTCCACCAATCCCAAATGAGTCATACCCACAACGGTAACGCTGGATCTGTCGTTCTTACACGCCGCCTTAAGCGCGTCGATCACCTTTTGCTTGTGCTCCTCCACCACCATGTCAATAAAGTCAATTATAACAATACCGCCAATGTCACGGAGTCTTAATTGCTGGGCAATTATTTCTGCCGCCTGAATATTGGTGTTGAGTATGGTTTCGTTGATATCATCCTTGCCCACGTATCTGCCCGTGTTGACGTCAATGGCAGTCAACGCCTCGGTATTGTCGATAATGATGTAACCACCGTTTTCCAGCCACACCTTGCGGCGCACAGCACCGTTGATGGCAGATTCGATATCATACTTCATAAAGGAATGTCCCTGAGAGCCATACCTCTTTATTCTCTTTAACTGCTGGGGCGCAATGGAGCTTGTAATGTCGTACACCAGCTTATACGTCTCGTCAGAATTTACAAACACCTCGGAAACGTCGTCACCAAACAGATCTCTCACAACGTAATTCAGCAGACTTTCGTCCTTATACAAAAGTCTTGGCACCTTGCCCTTTCTTTCGCTCTGCTTGATCTGATTCCATTGCTCCACAAGGTACTGAATATCGTCAGCAAAGTCATCCTCATCCTTGCCCTGTGCCTGAGTACGCATTATCATGCCAACCCCCGGCGGACAGACCTTCTTTGCGATCTCACGAAGTCTTACTCTTTCCGCCTCGCTGTTTATCTTGTGGGAAACGCCGATATAATTCATCATCGGCAACAAAACCACGTATTTGCCCGGCAGGGTGATGTTTGTGCTGACTCGGGCACCCTTTGTACCGATGGCCTCCTTCATGATCTGGACGGTTATTTCCTGCCCGATCTTGATATGGTCACCGATGTGAAGATTCTTCTGCTGCTTTTCTCTGGATGCAGGATTTTCCTCACCGCTGAATTCAAAGGACTCATGGTCCGTGTTTATATCCCCTGCATAGAGAAAAGCATTCTTCTCGTGACCTATGTCCACAAAGGCTACGTTCATGCCCTGAAGCACGTTCTGCACCTTGCCTCTGTAAACGCTGCCGATAAGCCTTTGGTTCTGCTCATCCTCGTTGTATATTTCGGCAACTCTGCCATCCTCAATGAGCGCTACTCTGGTCTTGCCTCTTATTTTGTCAATTACTATCTTCTTTTCCATAAATCAGCCCTGCTCCGTCTTTAACAATTCTGTATATTCCACGGGTGTCACAAAGCCCGATCCTTGTCTTAAAAGTGTATTGATCTTTACCGTCTTGTAGCAAACGCTCTCCCCCACAAAGGCAAGTATTGCCGCCACAAGATCGTCTATTCTGACGCTCATTTCCTCGCTCAACGCTTGAATTACTCTCAGCCTTGTACTGCCGCCCACATTTTCTGCGGAATAAGAATATATATGATCCTTAACGTCCACAAGGCTCGTACCCTTTTTGGTATGTCTTTCTATCACGATGCTGTCGCCGTGGAAAAACTCATCCAGTTTATCTGCAATGTTGCCGTCAAAGGTCACCTCAAAGGCGGCACAGTCTATCATTTTGCCCATTTTTGGAGTTTTGTCCCCTGCAGCCGCCGCACAAATAAAGCTCATTCCCTCGGGCATCACCGCATTCATTCTGCGGATAAATTCATCGGGGGCAATATCACTCTTTAAGTGGATATCCATGTACTCCCCCCTGCTTACAAGCCCTACGGAAAGAGCAAATCCAAAGGACACCCTGGGCTGGGGATTAAATCCCTCTGAATACGCCACGGGGATATCCGCCCTTCTGAGTGCGCGGTGGATGGTCCTCAGCATATCCAGCTGGGAGATATATTTTATATTTTCAAGTCGTTCAAACTGTACGATCAATCTCATTATTCTTCATCCTTACCGCATGTATTCTGCATATGTTCTCTGCACTTGGAGGAGATCCTGTTTACACCGCAAGCATTGCACTTTCCTCTGCAATCAGGTGTCACCACGCCCTCCATGGCTCTCTTGTATTCTCTCTTGAGGTACGCCTTTGTTACGCCGCAATCGATATGATCCCATGGCAATGTCTGCTCCAGATCGTAATTGACTTGTGCGTACCACTCGTAGTCAATTCCCGTTTCCGCAAACACCTGCTTCCACAGCTCCATATTAAAGAACTCGTCCCAAGCATCCATCTTACAGCCCAGCTCAACTGCTCTCGCAAGCGCCCTTGCAAGCCTTCTGTCACCCCTTGCAAACACCGCCTCCAGAATACTGAGGTCAGTATCGTTCCATGAGAACGAGAACGCTCTGCCCTTGAACCTCTGGCGGAGGTGATTCTGCTTTTCACGGATAGTATCGGGCTTTTCCTGGCCGCACCACTGGAACGGAGTACAGGGCTTGGGAACAAACGTAGATGCACTGACGGATATATTGAGCCTGCCTTTTGTCTTTGCCTCGCTGTAATACAACTCCTTAACGTCGTGCGCCATTACCGCAATACCCTCAACGTCATCCATGGTCTCCGTAGGCAAGCCTATCATGTAATAGAGCTTGACGGAATCCCAGCCTGCGCCAAATGCCTTTTTGCAGGCAATGTCAAGATCCTCCTTGACGACGCCCTTGTTTATAACGTCGCGAAGTCTTTGTGTGCCAGCCTCGGGGGCAAATGTCAATCCCGCCTTGCGGAAGCTTGCAAGGTCGGACATAAACTCCGTATTCTTGATGGTATCCACCCTCAACGAGGGCAACGCAATGGACACTCCCTTGGGAGTATATTCGTCGGAAAGATATTTTATCAGCTCGTCAATCTGTGTATAATCGCTGGAGCTCAATGAGCAAAGGGATATTTCCTCGTAGCCCGTGCTTTCGTAGAGCTTTTTGGTGATATCCTTCAGCTTTTCAAGGGATTTTTCTCTTATGGGGCGGTATATCATACCCGCCTGGCAAAATCTGCAGCCCCTTGTGCATCCCCTCATTATCTCAAGGGTAATTCTGTCGTGAACAATCGACATATAGGGCACAATTATCTTGTCGGGATAAAATACGTTGTCAAAATCCTCGATTATTCTCTTTTTTACAAGCTTTGGAGCACCTGCGGTAGGCGTTACTGACTTAATAAAGCCGTCATCCGTATACTCCACCTCATAGAGGCTCGGAACGTACGTACCCTCTATCTGAGTAGCTCTCTCCAAAAATTCACGTCTTGTCCAGCCCTTTTGCTTTTTCTCTTTCAGAAGGTCCAGCAGCTCGTTCATGTGCTCCTCACCCTCACCAATGGAAACTATATCAAAGAAATCCGCAAACGGTTCCGGGTTATACGTGCAAGGTCCGCCGCAGGTAACAATGGGGTCATCCTCGCCCCTGTCCTTTGCCCATATGGGCACGCCGCCCAACTTAAGCGCGTTGATCATGTTTGTGTAGCACATCTCGTACTGCACGGTAATGCCTATAATATCAAAATCGCAAAGAGGTGTTTTGGTCTCCAATGATGCCAGCTTTATATTATTTTCCACCATCAGCCTTTCC